>CAZPBO010000018.1:24457-36921 GCA_964584815.1 uncultured Planctomycetota bacterium | reverse complement strand
ACACCTGCGCTGCCTGCCGCAAGAAGAGGCAACATCATCGTCGTTTTCCTTAAAGTGTTTTGTTCTATTTTAGTGTTCTGCGGAGCGCAATCAAGCCTTGCGGCATTTGTCTTGGGGTTCATCCAAGTTTTACGACGAAGAGCATCCGCACAAGCGCATTAGGTTGGAGGAACCCGCATAGGCAGGACTTCGGCTGCAATTTCGCAACCGCTTTGAGACTGTGCTGGATATGGTAGCGCCGAATATTGTTGTCGTAAAAGTCATTATAGCAAAAAGGGCTTAAGACTTGCATCAAGTGTGCGTATGTTCGTAAACTGGTTGCCAAGCGTTTCCGAAAAAGAAGGGTTTTCTGGTTAGTCTGTGGGAGGAGTTGGCAATGATCAAGTTCAGCGACAGACAATTGAAGATACCGAAGACAATGCGACCGGTGTATCTTGTGACGGGTGGGATGTCGGAGTTTCGTCGCTCTTTTCCGGAGAAGAAGACGGAAGAACTGTGCATTGATGCGCTTAATATGGCTGCCGAACTTGCAGACATAAGCCCTGCTGAGTTAAAGAGTTACATCCACACGGCATATTATGGTCACTTTGCGGACCACTTCGGAGACCAGTTATTGGGCGAGGCTGTGATACACGACAGGTTGGGTTTGGACCCTCTGGGGAACATCGGCATAAAGACGGGTGGCGCAACGGGCGGTTCCACGCTGTGGGAAGGCTTCAAGGCGGTGGCGTCAGGCTACTCTGACTGCGTTTTATGCATGGGATGGGAGCGGATGGACGAGGTTCCAACTGATGAGGGCAACCATCTGATAGCGTGTGCTGCCGACAAGGACTGGGAGACACCGCTTGGGCACATATATGCGGGCTATTACGCGGTTATGGCGCAGAGGTACTGGAAGATTTTTGGCAAGGAGGAGGACTCTTTTCGCCACACTATGGCAGCCATCGCCGTCAAACACAGAAATTACGCCGTGCACAATCCGTTCGCACACGGTGGCAAGAGGATAGACATAGACGATGTTCTTGAATCGCCGATAGTGGCGTATCCTCTGCGTCAGTTGGACTGCTGTCTGATGAGCGTGGGGGCTGCGTGTGCTATTCTCGCCGATGAGAAGACCGCCTACGAAATTTGCAAAAACAATCCCAAAATGACACCTCTCCGTATCTATGTTGCCGCAGGCTCGCACACCCTCCGCGTTGGTGACAGACGCCATATGGAGATACCGCTTCTGCCTCACGAGACGATGGAGATGTATAAAGATTTCGGAGAAAGGTTCCCGGGAGGTGACAGGTATCCGGGCTTCACGGGCTTTCTGGCGACGCGTATGGCTTGCTATTATGCGTATCGGATGGCAGGCATACAGAATCCGCTGGAAGACCTTGACTTGGCGGAGTTGCACGATGCCTTCACCATCTCCGACATCCAGAGTTACGAGGACTGCGGCTTCAGACCGTACGGTGAAGGGCGCGACTTTGTGGAGTCAGGTGACTGCTACCACACCAACCCGCATACAGGTGAGCCTGGACGCCTTCCCACGAACCTCTCAGGCGGACTTATCGGATGTATGCACGCTGTGGGAGCAACCGGTATTATGCAGGTTGTGGAATGCGCCCTGCATTTGTGGGGACGCCACGGCGAAGTCCACGGTGATCCCAAGCGGTGGGAGGCTTTCGGCAAGACCAAACCCGACGACTGGAAGGACCTCTCCGTAAAAGGCGCCAAACGGTCGCTTGCTATCAGCCACGCCGGCGTCGGCTCCCATGTCACCGCCACAATCCTTTGTCATCCGAACCATCTTCTTAAAGAAGACTAACTTGGAAAAGAACTTGGTTTAAGGAGGCGGAAAATGAGCCAAAACGAAGCCCTCCCGACTGTTGAGGTTGTTGGAAAACGGTATGTGCTTAAAGGGAAGTTTCACCGAATTGTTCCTGGCACGCCGATTCGCCGTAAAAGCGACGGTAAACTGGTCGGTATTACCAAACCACGCGATATGACATACATCCATTCCTATGGCGGAGAGGCGCCATTCTTTGAGGCGCTCGCTGAAGGCAGGCTTCTTGCCACCCGCTGTGACAACCCCGACTGCGAGTTCAAGGGCACTGTTTATGAACCCTTCAGAATCCACTGCCCTGACTGCCTTGCTAAATGCACCATCATTGACATCACTGACCTCGCACGCGAGACCGCAAAAGTGCATACCTTTATCATCACCGAGAGAACCGGCGCTTTCAACACTCTCAAGATTCCCATTCGTTTCGTCAACATTGAGTTTGATGGTGTGGCGACTATCCTAATGAGTTATATGCCGGTCGGCACTCCAGAAATCGGTATGCGAGTCGTGCCGATTTTCAGGACCAAAAACCCCTGCTATGATATAACCGACCTTGCTTTCGTGCCTCTTGGAACGCCAGAAAGCGACCTGCCAGAAGGATTCACCTTCGGTAAGTAACTTGCAGCGATATGTCGGAAGGTTTATGCGATAACGGTGGGGGCATAGAGGAGTTGGCTTAAACGGCGTCAATAATCCTGGAGTAATAGTAAGCAAGACGGGCAGTGCAGGTTTTTGTCATTGTTCGCTGTGGTTTGAAGGCGCCTGTTCCACCTTGCCGCGCATCGGGACGAACAGAACGCCGCCAAATGTTTCTCTCTTCAACCCTTTCTGGGTCTTTGTGAAGCGGGTCAGAACAAGGTCTCCGGGTGGAGAACCAAGTGGTGCAACAATCCTGCCACCCTCCTTGGTCTGCTCTATTATGGGGGATGGGATATACGGGGTGCCGCAAGTGATGATGACGGCGTCAAAAGGAGCGGCTTCTTTCCAGCCGAAGTAACCATCGCCGCAGCGAACATAAACATTTCTGTAACCCAATCTTTTGAGTCGCTCTCTTGCCTCCTCGCATAACTGCTCCAGAAACTCAATGGTGTAGACCTCTTTACAGAGAAGCGAAAGGACGGCTGCCTGATAGGCGCTTCCTGTGCCGATTTCAAGAACCCGCTCGTCGCCGCGGAGCAGAAGCAGTTCTGTCATAAACGCCACGATATAGGGCTGTGAGATGGTCTGACCGTGTCCGATGGGGAGGGGGTGATCAGCGTACGCGGAGTGCTGGAGGTGGTCTGGGACGAAGAGATGGCGTGGGACAGAAAGAAGGGCGTTCAGGACGCGTTGGTCCTGAACGCCGTAGCGGCGGATGGTGTTAACCATAGCGCGCCGCGCCGCAGCGTATTCCTCATCCATAACCGTTTTTTACCTTATCGGAACCTCTGGCACCGCGAATGTCACATTCGTCACACCCGCCTTCAGCACCGTGTTCAGAGCATAGATGACATACTTAAACGGCACCATCTTGTAGACCTCAATGATGACAGGCAGCGATTTGTGATGGCGGGTGGGGCGGAAGCGGCTTTTAGCAATTTTAAGTCTCTCAAGCAGTTTGTGCCAGTCGGGCTCTCCTGGCGTTCCGCAAGTTGCACGGTCAACCTTAAGGTAAACTGTGCCCAGTTTACCCTCGGGGTCCTGTTCGGGTTCCCGAATCAGGTCACGCCAGGTGGGGTTCGGCACTCCTTTTCTGACCCAGAGCAACTTCACACGCACCTCTTGCAGCGTTATTGGTGGTGGGGACGAGTAATCCAAAGGTGCTTTGACAGGTAGCGGGCACTTCAACGGCTCGGATGTGGCAAGGACGGGATGTTTGAAATAAAGTCGGTGAACCTTTGCAAGAACGCAAGCCTCCATCACGCCGACAAATGAGTTCCAGCGCACCCCTTTCTCCACATCCACAACGACCTCCATCGTAGAGACTTCAACACCTTTTACCGTCTCTTTCGGGAAGTTTTCAGCCGCCGCGCGGAGTCTTTTCCCTAAGTCCTTCCGACTAACCTCCTCTCCATCAAACAGGATTGCACCGTCCTTTTTGAGTTTGATGGTCAAGCGCTGTTTTCCTGGTTTCTGCGTCGGTTCTTGTGTCTGTTTGCTGTTCTTGTTCTCCCGCTCGGCAGGTGCTTTCTGCTTGGATGGTTCTGCGGTTTGGTCTGCGGTTGTCGTCTGCGCGGTTGGAGCGGTCATTTGTGAAGCAGTCGAACTGCCCGCTGGGGAGGTATGTGCACATCCCCACGGTATAGAAATTGCCAAAACCCCGCAAAGGACAACCGCACCTTTCATAACAGACCCTTCTCGGAAATTACTTTATTGGGATTTCAGGCGCAGCGAATGTTATCTCGGTCACACCCGCCTTCAGCACTGTGTTCAGGGCGTAAATGACATACTTAAACGGCACCATCTTGTAGGCTTCTATGATGACGGGAAGCGATTTGTAATGGCGGGTGGGACGGAAACGACTTTTGGCAACTTTAAGTCTTTCAAGCAGTTTGCGCCAGTCAGGTCTGCCCGGCACCCCACAGGGTGTGCGGTCAATTTTGAGATAGACACAACCAAGCGTGCCTTTGGGGTCTTGTGTGGGTTCCCGAATCAGGTCACGCCAGGTGGGGCTTGGCACTCCTTTTCTGACCCAGAGCAACTTCACACGCACCTCTTGCAGCGTTATTGGCGGGGTGCCGGAGTAGTTGAGTCCGCGGTTTGTGGGAAGCCGTGCGTAAAGCCAGCCCTCGCCGCCTGAGAATTTCATCGCGAACATAAAGAAGATAAGCAACTGGAAAATAACATCAATCATCGGCGTCAACGGCAGGTCCACCTCTTCTTCTATGGACTCCTTGATAATCCTTTGTGCTTGCCCTGCCATGGCTTTATCCTCCACTACTTTATCGGGATTTCGGGCGCAGCGAATGTTATCTCCTTAACATTTGCTTTTATGAGAGTGTTGAGCGCATAGACGACATACTTAAACGGCACCATTTTATAGGCTTCAATGATGACGGGGAGGGAGCGGAAATGGCGCGTTGGTCTGAAACGGCTTTTGGCAAGTGTGATGCGTTGCAAAAGTTTGCGCCAGTCGGGTCTGCCAGGCACCCCACAGGGCGTGCGGTCAACCTTAAGGTAGACGCAACCTCTATCGCCCTTGGGGTCCTGATAGGGCTGGCGAATTAAATCACGCCAGGTGGGCTGCGCAACGCCTTTCCTTACCCAGAGCAACTTCACCCGCACGCGCTGGATAGATAGCGGCGGAGTTTGCTGGTAAACCCAACCGCGGTTTGTGGGAAGCCGCGCGTAAAGCCAGCCCTCCCCACCTGAGAACTTCATCGCGAACATAAAGAAGATAAGCAACTGGAAAATAACATCAATCATCGGTGTAAGCGGCAGGTCAGGTTGTTCTTCCATCGCCTCGCGCCTGAAAATGTGCGTCTCACCTGACATGGCTTTTGCCCTCCAAAACTTCGCCAACGCTGCGGCGAGACGCACTACCCTTTACCATCTCCGCTCACCTCAGATTCTTGGGATAGTCATCATCAGGATAACGCTGTTTCGTAGCCGCCATATAGACATGGATGACACCTGGTCTACTCATAGAGCAGGCTTCCATAATCCATGTGACGGCTTCATAACGCGCCTTTCTGTCACAACGGATGATGACCTTTAATGGTGAGACGACCACACCCTTGGGCAGTGACCCCACATTGGTTTCAGGACCATACTTCACAACAGCCTCTTGAGCGCGGCGTTGGATGTAGGCTTTCAGTTTGTCGGGGTCATATATGCGCCCTGCTATGCGCACTTGGCGCTTCCCCTCAGCAAGCCGTCTTGTGTCCTCCTCCTTCACATTCACTATCACCGTTCCTTTCAGTTTCATGCCCTCCGCTTGCCTTTTGCGTGCCTCATCTGCGTGCGGCAACTGTATCGCCTCAAGGTTGAGCGTTGAAAGGTGGCACACAAGCATGAAGAATGTGAGGATAAGAAATGTCATGTCAATCATAGGGGTCATCTGCATCTGCACCTTTGTTTTTCCCGCTTCTTCTGCAAGACTCTTCTTTTTGCGGGCCATTTTCGGGCCCTCCAAAAGGTTTCCCTTATATTATCAAATGGCAGCCTCCTCCTGCGGACGGAACCTGTCCATCAACTCCTCCGCAATCGTTCCGACTTCCATAATAATGCGGATAACGCGGTTGCGGAAGAAGAAGAATGCGGTGATGGACGGAATCGCCACGAACAGACCAAGGAAGGTGGTGACCAACGCGGTCATAATACCGTAAGCCAGTTTACGGGGCTCAGGTGATGTGGTGGAACGAGCGATTTCCGCAAACGCTGCAATCATCCCTGCCACGGTTCCAAACAGTCCCAACATCGGCGAAACCTGTCCCAAAAGCGACAGGTAGGAGATTTTCTGATGGAGTTTGACCGCTTCCTGGTCGCCGGCTTCCTGCATCGCCGCTTCCACTTCCTCAAACGGTCTCTCCTGCTCCAGTTTTACCAGTCCCGCCAGTATCACATTTGTCAGGAAGTTTGGCGCACTCTCGCACATCGTTTTGGCGTTCTCAAAGTCACCTTCGTCCAGCAACTGCTCAAGATGCGCCACCAACTCTGGCGGAACCAACGCGTCGCGCTTCACCGTCATAAAGTGCTCCACTATCAGCGCTATGGAGACGATAGAAAGTCCCATAATGATGAAACCAATCCCCATGAACTTTGAGCCCTGGAATATGAGCGATAGCCAGGACTGACGCTGAGGACCCTGCTGCCCTCCTTCACCTTCATCCTGCGCCAGAAGCGGAGCGACCACAAGCACTACCGCAGCAACAAGACCCAGAACAAGGAAAAGCCGCATCATAACAAAGACCTCCAAAAAGGTTATTTTAGGCGAGCCAACTCAGCCTGCAGGTTCTCACGCATAGAAACGAACTCCTGTTTCTTCCTCTCATCGGTCTCAAGCGCCTCAAGGCGTTTGCAGGCTTCAATAGCGCCTTGGAGCGCCCGTTTCACCTCTTTTACTCCACCACCCGCGAACAGGTCGCGTGCCTTAACATACTCCACCAGCGCCAGAAGAAGCATATCTTTATCGTTACCACCCTTAGACAGATAACAATCGCCAAGACCGTTATGCGCTTTTGCCATCACCTCATCGCCTATAGGATGCTCCATCCTTTGGGGATTGTATTTTGTGACTTTCTTAAAATATCTGATGGCGGTGTCTATTCTATTTGCTTTGAGGGCATCCTCTGCCAGAACGAGTTCATATTTTGCGGGGATATGGTCAAGTCCGTATTGGACGGCATCGGCTTTAACGCTGTTCCATAGGCGTTTCGCCTCCGCTGTTGAACCTTGACGATAAGCGATTTCGCCGACCCAGAATTTGCCAACGACGGTCCAGTATCGTCCGTAGTCACCGCGGGCGAGGCGGCTGAAAGTTCCCTTAGCACCTGCAGCATCACCCAACATCATCTGCGCCACACCTTTGTCGCGCAGAGCGCGTGGAGTCAAGCGGTGGCGCGGATTGGCGGAAATGAAATCCTCATAGTGCTTCAGAGCCTCCTTCAGCAGTGAAGGATGCGATAATCCCATCATAAATGTGCAGTAAGCGCGGTAGAACGACGCATAGATTTTCTCCCAGTTGTTAGGCGGGCGTTTCATCTTGAGGACGCGCTCGTAACGGCGTTTTGCGGCGGCAAAGTTGGACTTCTCGCGTTTCTCCTCCGCCTCAAGGAAATCGCGACTGGCATCCACCCGTCTTATCACATCAACCACATTCTCGGCTTCTTCTTCCTGCCAACTGGGACCGATTTTGTATTTTATCTTCTCATATGTTTCCTCAACGACTTTGTCAACTTCCTGACGCTTGGTTGTGCCGTCAGGACGACGCAGAATTATCACATCCTTATCTTCCTGCGCCAGAAGTGCCACCGCGACAAAAACAGCAACTGCTGCCACAACTCCTCTCATTACCTACCCTCCTATCTTTTTGGTTTTCTCTTTTTGGCTTGGTGGTAATACTCCTTTATCTTATCAAGCCAGTTATTCTTAACATTCTCCCTGACGCGCTCGTAGAGCCCCGCCAGGGGGGAGTTTTCCGGAGGAGGTGTTTCAGGTATCAAATCAAGCGCACGCAGGAAAGCGTCATCAGTCTTCGCCTCTTTATACTCGTTGCGCTGCTCTATAAAGACTGTAATCGTCTCCCAATCTTCCCTGTCTGATGCAATCCAGAAGAGGCGTTCCACAGTTTCCACGAAAACGAGCCACATCTTGAACGCCTCGTCAAGTTTTTTGTCCCGCATTTCATCGTTCCAGGAAGCCCACTTGGCGTTTATCGTTTCGTGGTAGAACTTGATAGAAGCGCGCAGGTCGGTGTAGAGAGTTTCAAGAATATGCTGTGCCCTGTCACGCGCTATGGCTTGGCTGCGGTTGCGCAGATATCCTTTTATATAATATTTTGCTATAGCGAGACGCATCTCAAAGTCACCGGCAATCATACGCCTCATCACTTGCTCCCAGCGCAGGTCGGCGAAAGAGAGTTTTGCGCGACAGCGGCGGTTGGGACATTCAACACGCTCTTTTGGGTCCTGCCTCATGCGCTCATACTTCCTGTTGGAAATGAAGAAAAGGCGTTTGCATTTGGGGCATCTGACAGCCCAGCCTTCAGCGGGGCAGTAGGTGTAGAGCGGTTTGAACTCAAGGAGTGCACGCTTTCTTCTGTCTTCCTGAGGGGTTGCGGCGAAGCGAACCCAGTCGTCAAGTGTTTTGATACCGTGCTTTGCGCCGGGAATATCTTTGGCGTTGAAGTATCGGTGGCAGTGGGTGCATTCAAGCAAGAGGCTGAGTTTGTCCAACTCTTGAGCGGCGCGGAGATATTTGCCCTCATCGGCATAGGCGTCTGCGATTCCCATCACAGCCTGTATGTAGACCATTATCCACTCTTTACGCTTTTTGGGTGAGGGTTGGGAGTTTATCTTGGCAAGGTCGCCGTGTTCTGCACCGATTTTGCGAAGGAACTCTCTGTAAGCGGCACGAGCACGCTTCAGTTGCCCCAACCGCCTCTGCATATGAGCCAATTCTATCGCTTTGCTGTAGGTGAACTTACCCCGTGCTTTCAGCGACTCCGCCCACGCATCGGCTATTCGGCTTGCCGTGCGACGCAGACTCTCCGCGTAGACTTTATCGGTCGCTTCAATTTGCTTTGCCATTTTGGCGAAGGCTTCTATCAGCAGATTGCAGCGGTTTTCAAAGACAATGGGGTCGGCTTTGGCGTACTTCTGCTTCATCTCGTTGAATTCGCGCTCGGCGGCGTTCAATTGCGCGGCGTTGCAGTAGGCTTCCACCAGCGCACCCTTAAGGCGAACAGCGTACTTCAACCCCATGCTCTTTTCGGCGTATTTGGCTATGAGGTCGGCGTATTTATCGCGGGTGAACTTGCGCAGGACTTTGACCGCCTCAAGCGCCCATTTCTTGCGCGATGCGCTATCCAGTTTGCCTTCCTTTTCCTTCACAAACTCGTCGGAAAGGTATATGCGTGCAAGGAACAGAACACATTTTGCGTACATTTTCACCTCATATGTCTCTTCGTGTTCGTCCATCAGTTTGAGGGCGGTTTTAAGTTTGTCGGCGGCGAGGAGAAGGTAGCGCGGTTTTGCCGCACCCGACGCCAGCGCCTGAACCGCCGCCTGTCCTATGTAACCCGCCACCTGTGGAAAGCCCTTGAACACCATCTTCTGCTTGCGTTCTGCTATCTTCACCTCATATTCTGCGGGTATCCCCTCAAGTTTGTCTATCGCGGCGGTGAAGTTTTTCTGCTTCAGAAGTTGATACGCCTGCTGAATCATCTCAGCCCAGACATCAGGACCCTGCCCTGATATCAGTTTTCTGCGCATCTCCATCGCCGTATCGTAAAGGCTTTTGCCTGCTTTGCAGAAGTCCTTAAAGGAGCGGAAGCAGGCGACGGCTGCGCGTGCAGCGCCCTGCAATTCCTTTATCCCCGAATACCTGCCCTGCCATCTCTGCACAAAGTAGAGGTAAACAACGCCCGCCCGCAACGGCTGATTCAGTTTCGTTTGAAGGATGTAGCCGACATTGAAGAGCGCTTCAGGAACATATATCCCGTATTCGCCCGGCTCACAGGGCATACTTGAGACAAGGCGGAACAGTTCAAGCGCCTTCTGATAGTATGCTTTCTTTTTGGTTGCATCTGTTGCTTCTTCAGCGAGTGCGAAATAGCCGTATCCCAGACCGAGATAGAGAGCAGCGGGAAAGATGGGACGCTCCTGCTTGAAGTTTTCAAAGACAAGCGCCATTTTGCGCACCGCCTCGCCCTCAAGCGGCGTCATCTGACTGCCCATCTTGCGGCTTCTGCGCTCCGACATATAGACTTCTGATGTCAGTATTAATGCTTCAGAGAAACGGTCCTTTTTCAGCAGGAGGTCCACCTTATCCAATGCAATCTTTTTACCCACAGCCGTTTTGAGGATATCAGGATAACACCACTCTACTTTCTCGTCTTCTGGCTCAAGCCACTGCCCGCTCAAGGACAGCGCTTTTTCGTATATATCAATCGCTTTGTCAATATCGCCCTGTTTTACAGCGATGCGTCCAAGGAGCCAGTAGGAGTTGAGACGGGCGTCAACAATGGTTCTTGCGTCGGGTTCAGGGGTGTTTTGGGTAGCGTGAGTTCTGATGGCGAACTTGGCGTATCGTTCTGCCTGTTTGAGGTCGCCCGCCTCAAAATAAGCGCGTGCCATCCAGTAACGCGCCAGAGCGAGCAACCCTCTGAAGAATACCCGCGGTTCAGGGCTTGGTGGATTAAGCCATTCCGGGGGCACCTTTATCTTTGCCCTTTTCTCCCAAGGTGCAAGGAATTTCTCCATAGTCGCCTTATCGCGTGATGGGTCGGTGTCTCCGCGAAATTCAGGCTCTCCCTCAATGAAACGGTGCAGTTTCTTAGCCGCTATCTCGGACATTTTCTTCCGCTCCTCGCCTTCGTACAGTTTTGAGCGGAATATCAGGCTTTTGGCGTAGTAGAGTTCAAGGGAGTCGCGCATCCAGTGGTCGCGCACCACACACTCACGCCACCACCTATCGCCGCCCATATTCCTGTAGACAGTCGCCGACAGACCCCACAATCTGTGAACAGGCGGATATTTTGACGCCAAGTCCTTGCGCAGCGCCTTTATCAACTCCTCCGCCTCTTTTGACACCTTTTCAAACTCCTTTTTAAGGGACTCAACCCGTTTGGTCTTCTCCTCACCTTTGGGCAGGGAAATGACGGTCTCCACCTTGCGTTCAAGCAGGGCAAGGGTCTTTGTGAGGAGGTCAACCTTCACAGCGAGACCACCGATTTTCTGGAGCGAGGCGAGGAAATCCCTGTATTTGCGTGCTTCGGCTTCGTTTGCGGCGGTGTCAGCCAGATACTTTGCAGGACCCAGCATAATGGATGCTAATCGGCGTCTTGCCATCGGTGAGAGTTTAGGCATAACACGGCGAGCATACCAAACAGCGAGGCGCAGCCACCCATCGTTACGCGTCGCCGCAAACCTCTTCGTCAGCGATCCCAAAACGGCAACATCCTCCTCCTCACCGCAGAAAGCAAGCCCGCTCACACTGAGCGCCACAATCAACGCGGTTATCCGCATATCAAACCTCCTTCAATCCGCTATATCTCATATGCAAGGCGTATGCCAATTGCCTTTCTCTGCTGTAACATAAGTGTGGACACAGCGTTTTGTCATCCCAGACATCCTACCTTGCCAGACATTCTTTTTACCGCAGTTTAACATTTTTACTCCCGTTAACGACGCTCTGAAGAAACCTGTAAGAGCGGGGTCAGTTTTTGGTCAAATGGTAGGATGATGACGGTGTTGTTGGGCGAGTTTATCAGCCTCTCAAGCGCGGTTATGTAGTACCATTGAAGGTATTCTTTGGAGAGGGATTTACCGATAATCTGGTTGGATTTTGCGATGCCGTTGGCTTCAATCTGGCGGCGTTCGGCTTCCTGTCTCTCCCTCTGCAGGATGAACTTCATCCGCTGCGCCTCTTGTTCTGCCGCCAACTTCTCGTTTATCGCCTGTTGTAGTTTGGTGGGCAACTCCACATTGCGCAGAAGCACCCGTTCCAGAACCACTCCTCTGTTTTTCAGTTCCCCTTTTACCTCATTCTCTATTGCGCGCCGCAGTTCTTCCCTCTTCTGGGAATATATGTCTGCGGCGAGGTAGTTTGCCGCCTGATTGCGGATAGCGGAGCGCACTGCGGGACGCACTATCTTCTCCACATAGTCCTCGCCTATTTCACGAAAGACCTGTGGCGCCTCTTTTCCGTCAAGGTGGAACCATACCGACACATCCAGGCGGATGGAGAGACCGTCGTGTGTCAGGCAGGATATGGCGTCGTCCACACTGCGGTATTTGCCTTCATACCGTCTTGCGCTCATGGTGTAGACCTCTGTTCGGACACTCATCAGTGTTAGGTCTATGAAGGGGTTGACGAAATGGAGTCCTGACGGCAGTGGGTCTTTGCGCACTTTCCCGAAGAGGACCTGCACGCCGACCATACCTGGCGGAACGACGCGAACTGTTCCCGCAAGCAGCGCTACGACGGCGAC
>CAZPBO010000018.1:0-24357 GCA_964584815.1 uncultured Planctomycetota bacterium | reverse complement strand
AACTCCTCACCGACGATGGGAAGATAGGTGCCGCCTCTGCCGCGATACATAACCAGCACACCGTGTTTACCAAGGACAACCTCACCTATTTTGGCGGGGCGTGGCGGTGTCAGAACAGACACCTCTATTTTTATCTTTTCTTTAAGGAATTTGGTGGTCACATCGCGGTATCCCCAAAAGCGGTTGTCGTAGAACGCGGAAGCCATCGCGCGTTCAGGAACCTGCTTGAACAGCGGCAATTCTGGTTCAAATATCCCAATACAGCCGCAGAAATCCGGCTTTAATCCTGGCGTGCGCAGGGTTACAAAGACCCCGCATTTGCGCATCAGATTCTCGGTGGGTTTGAAATTCTTGGTCACTTCTTCCAGCACCTCTTTAACGATGCGTCTGCCTTCTGTAACATTTCTTCTGAAAAAGGTGGGGTCATCGTCCACCCTTTTAAGCGCTGTTTGAATTGCCCGTCGTGCCAACTTGAGCAACTGCTCCTTCTCGTCTTTGCTCAGACTGAACTCTTTTGTCTGACTTTTTGCGCGCATTGGATGTGGTTTCTGTCGCTTTTTCTCTTCCACCTGACCACAACCTCCAACAACAATTAAGAGGAACAGAAGAAAAGAACGCATTTTTTGCTCCTTTTATGGTTCAGCGAATTTGAATGTGGTGAAGATAAGAATTTCGGTCTCTTTTTGTCGCCAGGCGTCTGGGGGGAGACCTGCTTTGTGAGCGCAGCAGGAAGAGAGGAACTCTTCACGGCTCATTCCGTAATCAGTTGCCACTTCGGGAAGGTAGCAGCCGCTGCGTCCTGCGCGCCTGATGTATATTCCGTGTTTGCCAACTTCAACTTCTTCTGGCGTGGCGCGTCTTAGAGGCGACAGAACCGACACCTCAATGCGCACCGAGGCAACTTCCTGCGGCGTCACGGGTGGAAAACGCGGGTCAAAGAAGGCGCTCTGGAGAGTGTATTCAGGCACGGTCTTGAAGAGAGGCTGGTGTGATGTGAAGGTGCCGATGCAGCCGCGCAGTGCCCCGCCCTTCCGCAGCGTCACAAACACCCCGTTTTGCCTGCGCAACTCCGCGTCCACACTCACCTCCCCCGTCACACCATCCACTATCCGCCCGATAAAATCTCCCCCGCCCCCAAAAACCGCTCCTCGTTTGGGATACTCCTTTGCACCTTGCTCCAGCGCCTTCCGCGCCAACTCAAGCAACACCCTTCGTGCACCGCTGCTTAAAGCAAACTCTTCCATCCCTAATCCCCGACAAAGATGCAGGACGCATAACCCACAACACGGCTCTCCTTGGGCTTTGTTCCATAACGCTCTTTTTTGGGTAGGGCTTTCATATTTTCGTAACTGTCGGCGTGGTGAAGGACGAGGAACTTTTTGGCGCCGCGCGCTTTGAGATACTCCACCGCAATACAGAGAGCCTCAAGTCCACACGCAACACACTCAACACCATTGGCTGCGTTGTTTTTGACAAGCCGTGCCGCTGCCTCCTTTATCTTCCCTATATCTAATGTCTTGACAACCTCAAGAAACTCGTCCTCCACCTTCTTTGCGGTTTTGTGGTCGGGAAAATGCGTCAGGTCTGTTGAGACCACAACAAGGACATTTCTGCCTTTAGTAGCGTCAAGCAGCGCCTGCGCCAATGCTTTCTCCCTCCCATCGGCGTCTGCGCCCACAACCACAGGCACAATCTTGAAATTGCTCATAACGAAGCAGAGGAAAGGGAGTTGGGTCTCAATTCCGTGTTCGCGCTCGTGCGCTGTCGGAACATAGCGGAACTTGCCGCTTTTTATCAGCGCTTTGACAACATCTGTGGCGACGGGAACATCCCCCCACGGCATATTGTAGAAGGCGGTATCGCAGACGCTGGTTATGCCACTGTGGGCGGTTGAGAGGATGAGGACCGTATCAAACTTTTTGCCTATAAGAAGTTTGTAGGCATATGCTGCGGTGCGCCAGCAGTAGAGGAATCCCGCATGCGGTGAGACGATTCCCAGAATCTTGCCGCCGGGTTTTTGAGGAGTTGCGGCGGTCAGATACTTGCGCAACTCTTTTTTCAGCGCACTTATGTCGGTGGGGTAGAAACCTGGAGGCGCGCCCGGGGGACGCACCGACGCACTCCAGCCCGCAGAAACTCCCCACAACTTTAAGTCCTTTATATCTTTGGGCTGTTCTTCTTTTTGTTCCTCATTGTTGGGCTGACCCTCTGGAGCAGGCTCTTTCGGTTTCTCCTGTGGCGGCTGACCGCAACCAAAAAGCAACAACAGAACAACCGCTATGCCGACTCCCCGCATTCTGCATCTCCCAAACAAAGGCTGGGTAACATTGTATCGTCTGCCGCCGCGTCTGTCAACGCAGAGCCTTCTTCCGCAGCGGAACAGCAGAGAAGGTGTTTGACCGCTGCGGACCTATAGCGTTTTCAGGCGTCTCTTCAACATCTGCCGATTTGCGTTGGAAATCACCGCCATCCATATTATAAATATTTTGAGAAAAGATGCCCGGTGGTGTAAACGGTAGCACACGGGACTTTGGATCCCGCAGTGGAGGTTCGAATCCTCCCCGGGCAAAAAAGAATACTTGACGAGCAGGGCGATTGTCCCTTATACTGGTTTGTGTGCGTTAAGGAGCGGCAGATGAGATGGTTTGCCCTTCCTGTTTTGTTTGTAATTTTGGTTGGTTGCACCGAAAGTCCGCCTTGGACAGATGCCCGTTATACGCAAGATTACAAGGCGAGGATAGAGCAGATTGTGAAGTGGGCTATGGAAGAGCAAAAAAAGATTAGCGAGAAAGCCACGCTTCCCGACAGCGACCCAGAAAACCCATCCACTATGGGTCCCACCGAGGAGAACGAAATCAGTGATTGGTGGGAAAGTTGCGAACACGACCCTGATTATTACAGGATTTACTTAAGAGAACGCCCTCTTGAGGAGGAAACTCCGCTTTATGAAGAGACGGTTTTTATGGTCTTTGAGGAAGCGGAAGCCGACATAATGCATCCTGAATCGCCGTATCTGCCTTTCCGCACCCACTTTAACGCCTGGAGCCACAGAAACGCTGTGGAGGGACACTGGCCTGGCAGAACACGGTTTTATCCTGAAGCGGGGCTTGCATATCTGAAGCCGACGGAACTGCGTGATTTCGGTGTGCGTGATGAGGCATCCCTCAAGAACCTCGTTGCCCAAATTGAGAAGGGTAACTGGGATGTTATGGAAGGCAAAAAATATTTGGGTATTCCGATATGGGCGTATCTTGGACGCGAGTCGGGTATAAGCAAGCGAACAGGCTTCTTTAACTGGCTGGATGAGAAAGGATATCACGCGACGCGTTTTGACTACGATGCTCAGCGGGATGTGGGTCCGCGCAGTCATTATGTCTATGATAGGAATGCCCGAAAGTTTCTTTTCCACACCCACTTTTGCCGCAAGTGCAAACGGGATGTAGGGGAGCACCATAAATGCGGCAAAAGTTACTGGGATGCAATATGGTGGCGTGAGGTGGGCGAAAATCCCGATGGACCTTTCACCAAATGGTGCCCCACCTGCCGCAAGGATGTCTCCTCCTTTGACCAGATGGATGTCAAAGGGGAGCGTGTTATGCGGGTTGACACCGCTACCTACAGGAAGATTCTGGTGGATATGGTAAAGAAGGAGTCAATTCTTCCGGTTCGGTGGCTACCACCGCAGTTTGCGGATGTGACATCCGAATACGGTGCCCTCCCCTGGGGGCACACCTGCGGCAAGACTTGGTATTGTAAGACCTTCCTCACCGCGCTGCCAAAAGACCCCCCAGAAAGCCGCTTTGACTATACCCGTCTTGAGGGCAAAGCACGCGGCGTCGGTCCACAGGTCAACCCGAAGATTGCCCAACCACCAAAACTGCCGTGGGTTGAGAACCGAAAAGTCCAACTGACCCAAGATGACCGCGCCCTTATTGAGCGCTATTGCCGCGATTTCGTCGCCAGAGAACGCTCCGTCACAATACGCTTCATTGAGAACGGTCAGAAACAGAGCAAGACCATGAGTCGCAAACCGTATGAGGTGATGCTCAAATGGGCGCCCAAGTCGCCCGCAGAAATAATTGAGCAGATTGAGAAAGATTATATGGAGCGCGATGTGCGCGAAGGCGTCGGACCAAAACTGCGTGAACTCATATACCGCAAATAAAAATGCTTAACTGTCCCAACACCGATAAAGGGTCGGTCAAAAAGCGACCGACCCAACTTTTTAAGGGGTAATATGTGATTCACGCTTATTATGGTGACGGCAAGGGTAAGACTTCCGCGGCTTTCGGGTTGGCACTCCGTGCTGTTATGCGGGGATTCCCTGTTGCTGTTGTTCAGTTCCTTAAAGGCACCACCCGATACGGCGAGGTTAGAGCGGTGCCTGCGTTCAACATAGAAATCCATCAGTTCGGACGCCCCTGCGTCCATCCTGAACGCCTCAACTGCAAAGGCTGCACCGACTGCCATATCAATCCTAACGCTCCAGAGCCCGAGGATTTCCGCAACGCAAAAAAAGCGCTTGAAACAGCCGAAAAACTCTCCCAAAAGGCAAAACTCCTTATTCTTGATGAGGTCTTATATGCGCTTGCTTTTGGTCTTGTTAGTGAGGAAAGACTGCTCTCCTTTTTAAGGCAGGTAAAAAAGACGGACTGCGAGGTTGTCTTAACGGGCAATCCACTGCCTGAGTCGGTCGGGGCGCTCTGCGATTACATCAGCCACTTTCAGAACCGCAAACACCACATACAGAAAGGGATTGTGTCGGTTGTTGGCGTTGACCAGTGAGGCAGCAGTCAGGCGTTTTCCTGCAACGCGGCAAGCAGTTTCTTGAACTCTGGCTCCCTGCGTAGGGGCGCGAGGTCTTCGTCGCTCTGAAGCAACTGTGGGGAGACGAAGCCGAGTTCAACGGCGCGGCGGAGATGGCGAACCGCATCATCAGGCTGGTTCGCTGCCGCAAGCGCACAGGCAAGTCCATAATGAGCGTCGGGTGCGTCGGGGTTCTCCTCCAATGCTTCGCGATATGCGCGAATCGCGTTTTGCACAAGCCCCATTCTGTGCAGAGCCAATGCAAGATAGGGCAACAGCACACCGCGCAGGCGAGGGTTCAACCGTATCGCTTTCTGATAGGCGTCTGCCGCCTCACTGTAACGCCCCATCGCAAACAGCGCGTTTGCTTTCAACCACAGCGCCCCGCTGCTGTTCCGCTTCACCTTCCGCATCGTCTCCGCTATGAAAAGAGCATCCTCCACGCGTCCCTGCCCCAGCAGCCTGTTACCCTCATAGAACGCGACCGCCAGTCGTATTGCCCGTGAGCGCGCAAACCACAGATAGCCTATCAAGACAAGAAACACAAACGCCAGGAAAAAGCCGTAAGGGACGAACGCCGCCGCTATGAACGCCGCCACCGCCAGACCCGCCGTCGCCACAATGTGATACCAGACACCGAACGCCGGCAGCGACCCTATCTCCCGCCGCAGGCGCTCTACTCGCTGCTCCTCAAACAGGTCAAAAAACGCACGCGTCACCATCTCTCCCCGACGCCAATGCCCCTCCATCTTCTCAAACGCACCCGCTATCAGAACCAGCACCAAAAACGCCGCTATCACACCCCATACCGAAAAACCAACCGCTCCGACTCCAAAACCCCGCTCCAGAACCCAGCACCCCGCCGCCCATATCACAAACCAAACCACAAATATCAAAACAGCAAGAACCAACACCGCTCCTACCGCCCCCAGTTTCCCTCCTGTCAGCCTCATAACCTCTCTCCGCTTGGTTTCCACAACATTTTATCGGTTTCTCACCACGATTCCAGCATTTTACTTATGCTTTGGGGACGCCCAAAGACCACGGGCGTGACTGCGTGCTTCCTCCTCCATATTCTTGAGCAGGATGTAATACTTACTGCGTTTGTAGTCTTTTGAGAGGCGCAGAAGACCCAGACGCACCATCTCAGCGGCGAGGTTGAGTTGCTCAACATCAGAGACGCGCACGAACACATCAGCCTCGTGAACGCTGCCATCAGGTAGAGGTCCCCAAGGAGGCGGCTCCATACGAACAAGTCTGTTTTTGGTGAGGGAGCGGAGTTTGTCAACAGCGCGGCGCCAGAGTCGTCCCGCTCTTATGTGAAAACGCTCCGGCGGCTCCACCCCTATTAACCGCACAACGCCTATGCCTCCAACCCGCAACAGAACGGGCGAAAGAACATCTGTGACGCTGAACCAAACCCAGTGTGGCGGCTTGGGTGTGGACGACACCGAAACACAACCACAAATTGCGGCAACGAACACGATTTTGCGCCATCTTCCTAAGTTAGTCACACCACAGCCTCCTTTACGGATATAATAGCGCAAAACTTTTGCGGATGGAAGAATGCTGCCACGCAGGCGTCTGATGTTGGGACTTGTTGTGTCGGCGGTGGTGCTTCTTTTCTATCTTTCTGAGGCATCGCTTTGGAGGGAGTATCTCTTCTCTCCACAGTTGGTTGTGTGGGATAAGCAGGTGTGGCTTGTATATGCGCGCAACCCGATGCTCGGCTCGTCAGCGGGACTGCGCGTGCGACCGCTGAAAGGCACCCACGAGCGCTGCCTTGACGCAGAACTGGGTCCTGCCTGTGTTGCGGGAGAGTTCTTTGTGGTAGCGCACAAAGGGCTTGCCTTTTTTGACGCCTCTGTTCTTGAGCGTGGAGGGAAGGTGCGCTTTGGAGTTGCGCTGCCGTCTGGCTGGCAGGCGACAGGGCTGCTTGGCGCAAAAGAAAGCGTCTATGTTGGCGCGGTATCAGATGACCAGAAAGTCGGCTTGTTTGAAGTGGCAACCCGCCCCAACGCTCAACCCCGCGCTATTTTTGTCCACAAACTGACAAAAGCCCAGATTGCTGTGCCTATCTCCGGCAGAAAATCGCCTACGCTCATCTGCGTTGACGGAGAAGGCAAAATCTACACCGCTGATAGCCAAGGTCTGCGTTCAACAGGGCTTCCGAGGAGCCGTGCTGTGTGGGCGGCATACCTTAAAGACGGAATCCATATATTCTGTGTGCCACTTGACAGCCTCTATTATGTGGTGGAGTTTAGCCTTTCGGATAAGGGATTTGTGGAGGAGAAGCGCATTGAGGGGCATTTCGGGTGGCTTTTTGGCAGGCGGGTGCTCTTTGATGTGAACGGTTGCGTTGTTGATGGAAAACCTCTCCTTGTGGCTATGTTCGGCAGCGTTGTGGCGGTGGGCGACGGCGAGTTCAGAAAGATTCTGGGACCACCGTTTTTGTCGCGGCTTACCGTGCTGCTTTACCTTGCGCTTTTGGGCTGTGTTGTGGCGGGTCTGGTTATTCTGGCTTTCAGCAAGATGGAGATGCGCCTGCCGTCGGCGCTTCCTGCGGCGGGTCCGCTTGTGCGGGTGGGTGCGTATCTGATAGATTCACTGGTTCTGGCAGGCGGTGTTGTGGCGGTGATTTATGGTATCGGTGGAGCCTCACAGGCAAAAGACTTGTCGCTCGCCTTTGTTGTGCCACTTCAGATTCTTTACTTCAGTGTCAGCGAAACAATCTTTGGCAAAACGGTGGGCAAGAGTATAATGGGATTGTGCGTGGTGGATGAGGGAGGAGGTAGAGCAAGTTTTGCGCAGATTCTGGTGCGCAGCGTAACACGCGTGGTGGTCATCATTGAGGGACCGCTGCTTCTGTTTCTTGGTAGGAGGCTTGGGGACTGGTTATCTGCAAGCAGGGTGGCGGTATGGAGGAGAGAGGATGCGGAGAAGAGCGGAATTCGCGATAAGGGGATGGTATCCTCTGGACGAGGAGAGGTTGCGGGGGATGCTGAAGGAGTGGATGAAGGAGAAGGGTGACGAGCGGGCTTTGGGGGTTGTGTCTCCGCACGCGGGGTATGTCTACAGCGGGCATGTGGCGGGTGCGGTCTTTTCGCGCGTAGCGGTTCCCAAAAATGTTCTTGTTCTTAATCCCAATCATCACGGGTGGGGAGAAGATTTCGCGTTGGCGCCGGCGGGGGTATGGGAGACACCTTTGGGCGATGTGGAGATAAACGAACGGTTGAACAGGCTGTTGCTTGAGGGAACGGCGGCGGAGGAGGACGAACGGGCGCACTATATGGAGCATTCTGGTGAGTTGCAGTTGCCGTTTCTGAAGTTCCGACGCGACGATGTCTCGGTCTCGCTTGTCTGTATAGCCTGCAACGACATAGAAAAGTTGCTTGAGTTTGGAAGGTCTGTTGCAGAAGCGGTGCGCAAACTGGGTGAGGATGTTCTCATTGTCGCCTCAAGCGATATGACCCACTACGAGCCGGCGGAAGTGGCGAAAAGGAAGGATTACGCGGCGATAGAGCGGATGGAAGCGCTTGACCCGAAAGGGCTTTGGAATGTGGTTAAGGAGCAAGCGATAAGTATGTGCGGGGTGGGACCTGTGGCGGCGATGATGGAGGCGGCAAAAAACCTGGGCGCAAAACAGGCACGGCTGGTCAGGTATGCGACAAGCGGCGATGTGACAGGCGATTTCAGTCAGGTGGTGGGATACGCCTCGCTCCTTGTGCGGTAGGACATAACCCCAACAGCGGCAAGCAAAAGCGCCAGCACCCCGTAAAGGAGCAACGCCCATCCCGTCAATTTGAGCGGGTCAACCCTTGTTGAAACAGCGCCTAACGAGCCGCCCAAAACGAACAGCGGGTTTAGGACCTGCAGCCATCCGCCGCGCTGCGCCAACTCAACACCCAGCGGAACAACCGCCTGCAGCAGAAACACGAGCGCTGCCAGCGCCTTGCCCGCGCGCCCCAACCAGCCGCAGAACAGACGCACAACCAGACCGTAAAAGAGCGCAAACACCAGCACAAACGCTGTTGCAAGCCACACCCTCCCCACAAAACCGAAAAAGACCGCAACACAGACCGTCACAACGAGTGCCACCACCGCATAAAACGGCATCAGAGGTCCACGCTCATCCACAAGTCCCGCCAGGAAAGTCCTAACAGATGAGCGCTCAAAGCCAGTGAGAAACCACCCCACAATCCACACAATCATAACAAAGCAGAGGAAGACAAATGGGGTGGCTCCCTCGCTTTTGGTGACCAGTCCGAAGAGTGCGAAGGAGACAGCAAGCAGAAGAAGGGTCTGCAGGCGGGAGAGGGGTGCGAGTTTTGGGCGCTTTATAAGGCGTGCTGCGGCAAAAAGCGCCCAGAAGGAGCAGTAAAGCGCCACGCAACAGGACGCCCAAAGCCCGGGCAGGCGTCCGAAGGCGACCCTGTATGAGGGAGAAACGACAAGGTTCAAAGGGTCAGCGATAAGGCGCAGTGGGGATATGCCTGCGACGGCGGGAAGAGCGGAAAGAAAGCCGATAGCGGCAACTCCTACAGGTGTAACGAGGGCGGCAAAAAGCGCACCAAAAGAACTTCTTGTCAGGCTGCCGGCACAGACGGCAAGGAGGCAGAAAAGATATCCCCAGGCAAAAAGGAGGGCATAGGAGCGTGCGACTTCAAGCCAGCCGACAGCGCCTGCAGAAGCAACTATGGCGCAGAAAGGCAAGGCAAGAAGGCAGAGATATCCGTAAAAAAGCAGGGTTCCAGCAACGCGCCCGAACGCCATAGCCACCCCAGGTGCAGGCGACATCCTCTCCAGTTCAAGCGTGCCACCTGCGCCATCACGCACAACAGAGAGCGCAATCCTCACAGGTGCCAGAAAGAACAAAAGCGCCATCTGCACCGCCATCAACTGGAAGAAAAATGCCCTAAGCGCATCAGCACCCCTGACGAAATAGCGCCCCGCAAGACCGTAGTTGACAAGAAGAAGAGCAAGAAGCGTTAAGGCATAAGCGGCGGAAAGCCCAAGTAGCGCAAATCCTCCCAGACGAAACGAACAGCGCACCTCTCGCCTAAGATGAGCAAGCAACGCTCTCTCCCTCAAAAGCGAGGTAAGTTTAACGCCTTGTGCGTTAATTGTCAAATCATTGGTCGTGAGGCGCGCTCCTTAGTATAATTGTGCCGGCTCATTGTGGGAGGCAAAGGATGGAAAGGGAAGAAGCACAAAGGTTGTGTGAGCGCCTGTTAGGTTATGTGAAAAAGGGCGAGGCGGAGGTGCTGCTTCATTGGCGCGATGATGCGCTAACTCGCTTTGCTTGCAACCAGATACAGCAGCACATAAACCGCCGCTCCTTGGACCTGACGCTGCGTGTTCTCCACGACGGGCGTGTAGGAAAAGCGAGCACCAATATGACGGACGACGAGTCGCTCAAAGCGTGTGCGCGTGCGGCGGAGGAGATGCTGCCCCATATGCCCCAAGACCCCGAGCAACTGCCTCTGCCCGAACCGCAGGACTATCGCCAGCAGAATCCTTATGATGGGGAGACACACGCATTCGGTCCTGCGATGCGGGCGGAGCGTGTGGCGCCGGCGTTTGCACGGGCGGAGAAGGAAGGCGTTGAAGTGGCGGGAATCCTGTCTGTGGGCGCCTCCTGCGTCAGCATCGCCAATAGCAAAGGGCTGTTCGCTTATCACCTGCGCACCGACGCGTCCTTCAGAACAACGGTTCTGACAGAGACAAGTGCCGGCTGGGCAGCAGACACAAGCCATAAGGTCGCAGACATAAATTTTGACGAAGTGGTTGAACGCGCCTTCCGCAAAGCCCTTGAGAGCCAGAATCCCCGCGATGTGGAACCAGGCGAATACGATGTCGTGCTTGAGCCGGAAGCAGTAGGCGAGTTGCTTTCCTATATGGGCTGGGCGGGCTTTGGCGGACTTGCCTTCCTTGAAGGGCGCTCCTTTATAAGCGGCAAAATCGGACAGAAAGTGATGGACGAGAAGGTGACCATACACGACGACGCCTACCACCCTCTGGCGGCGGGAATGCCGTTTGACTTTGAGGGAATGCCACGCAAGAGCGTCACACTCATAGAAAAGGGTATCGCACGCGCTGTCGTCCACTCAAGAAAAACGGCGAAGAAAGCAGGGACTCAAACAACAGGACACGCACTCCCTGAACCCAACGCCTACGGTCCAATCCCGTTAAACCCGCTACTTGAGGCGGGCGACTCCTCGCTTGAGGAGATGATAGAAAAGACCGAGCGTGGAATACTGGTGACACAGTTCCACTACACAAACCTAATGGAACCCATGCGTCTGACGATGACGGGCATAACCCGTAACGGAACCTTTATGATAGAAAACGGCAGAATAGCCTATCCTGTCAAGAATCTGCGCTTCACAGAATCGCTTGTTAAGGCGTTCTCGTCCGTGGAGATGGTGGGTAGGGAGTTGAGGCGATGCGCGGGATTCTTTTTCGGTGGTGCGGTTGTGCCTGCGCTAAAAGTGCGCAACTTCCGCTTCACCTCCGTGAGCGAGTCAAAATGAACATCAGACGGTTGGCTTGACAAAAGCACAAGTTAAGCCGATAATTTGAAGGGCTTATGGAGGAGTTGTTGTGAACATATCGGTTGTGGGCAAGCGTATTCCACACGACCACGAGATACGGGGAGCGGCACAAAGGCGGCTTGAGGACCTGTCACACTACTATGAGAGGGGGGTGTTAGATGCGCATGCAGTGCTGGAGGTGCAAGGTAACAAAGCGTTCGTAGAGATGAGAGTCCACACAAGCGATGGGGCAGTGTTTGTGGCGAAGGAGACGGACTGGGATATATGGGGCGCATTTGACCGCGCCTACGACCAGGTAAAACGGCAACTCCTTAAACACAAAGAGATGATGCGAGACCATCACACCGACAAAACCACACTCTATCCTACATCGGCAGAAAGTGAAAAAAATCCATCAGAAGGAGGCACCGAAATTGGGGAAAAAACTGAGTGAGATAGTGGGGGAAGATGGTTTTCTTGACTCGCTTAAGAATGCTGACAAAATCGGAGTGATACGAGAAATGGTGGAGGAGGCGGCTAGTCGCGGCAAAATCCGAGCCGAAGATGTGGAGGATGTGATAAAGAGGATATTGAAACGGGAACAGCAGGGGTCAACAGGGATAGGCAACGGCGTGGCAATACCACACATAAAACAGTATCCTGGGGTCTCGGAGATGGTGGTTGTTGTAGGGAGGACTGAACACGGGGTGGACTTCGGGGCGGTGGATGGTCAACCTTGCCGCCTGTTTTTCTTGATTCTAACGCCGAAGAAGCAGACAGAAGAGCACATAAAGGTGCTGCGCCGTATCGCCGCCATCGCCCGCGATGCCGAACTCTGCACATATTTGACAAAAGAGAAAGACCCGAAACAGTTGATGCGTGTCCTTGATGCCGCCTGTGAGGTGTGAATTGAGGTGTAAATGATGATACGGGAAAGGGACGCTGGTTGGATGCCACGCATAGTGGCTTTCGGCGGCGGAACGGGAATGAGCGTTCTGCTTAAGGGACTGAAGCGGTTCACTGACCGCACGACAGCGGTGGTGACGGTGGGAGACGACGGCGGCTCAAGTGGCAGACTCCGCACAGAATTGGATGTTCCGCCACCGGGGGATATCCGCAACTGCATCATAGCGCTGGCGGATACTGAACCTTTGATGGAGGAGTTGCTGCAATATCGGTTTGACGAGAGTGAACTGGCGGGACACTCCTTCGGCAACCTCCTACTTGTAGCGCTGACGAAGATAACGGGCGACTTCAAGCGTGCCGTTCAGGAAGCCAACCGCATCTTGCGTGTGCGCGGGCGTGTGCTGCCAGCAACGCTTAAAAAGGTCTCCATAGTCGCCCACCACGCCGATGGCACAAAAACGACAGGTGAGGTGCGCGTTGGCAAAACAAGAAAGCCTGTTGTCGCGGTTGAGTTGCAGCCAAAACCCGTCCCCGCAACCGATGAGGTCTTTGAAGCAATTGAGCAAGCAGACCTTTTCGTCTTCGGTCCTGGCAGCCTATACACATCCGTTATACCAACATTGCTTGTTGACGGCATAGTGGATGCGATAAAACGCAATCCCGCAAAGAAAGTCTATGTCTGTAACATAATGACCCAACCGAATGAAACGACAGGATACACGGTTTGTGACCATGTTCTGGCGCTGCTTAACCACACATCATCCGACTTTCTGGACTATGTCATAGTGAACACAGAGGTTCCTAACAGGGCTGTGAAAGAGCAGTATATGCGGCGGGGGCAGTATCCTGTTAAAAACGATGCCGCCGAACTGGACGGTGTCAAGGTGGTGGAAGCGAATTTGCTGGGTGGGGGAGAACAGGCGCGTCACGACCCCGAAAAACTCGCTTCCTGCATAATGGAAATACTACTTGAATCTCTGGGCTGTAAGGTGCTGCCAGATGAGCAGCGATAGTGTGAACCGCGTCGTGAGGCTCAACTACGCCTATGGGTTGCACGCGCGTCCTGCAACCTTTATAGTTCAGGAATTGTCAAAGTTTGAAGCGCAGGTCTATCTGCTGAAGGACGACCGTTGCGCCAACGCGAAAAGCGTTATTGAATTGCTCACCCTGGGAGCCATGGATGGTGAGAGGCTGATAATAAAGGCGGAGGGAGCAGATGCCAAAGAAGCCGCCGAGAAACTGGCGTGGCTTCTTGAACGAGGCTTGAGGGAGCAGTTTCAGGAGGAATGAATTGGAGATAAGACGAGGACTGGGGGTCTCCCCGGGCATAGCAATAGCGAAAGCGTTTGTGCTGGAACGGCGGCGCAGGCACCCTGAAAGGCGCTTGATTGAACGCGACCAGATTGAGTCGGAGTTGGAGTTGTTTGAGGAAGCGCTGACAGCGGCGCTTGAGGAAATTGAATCCCTGCGTCGCCAGACCGCGTCAGCCATCGGCGACAAATACGCCGCCATATTGGACTTCCACTACGCCGTCCTATCAGACCCTTCCTTCACCCAAGAGGTGCGGCAACGCATCAAACTGAACAAATTCTCCGCAGCGTACGCCGTCTCCCGCGTCCTACAGCGCCACGCACGCTCAATATCTGAGGCAAGCGATGAAACGCTGCGTTCCCGTGTCTCGGATGTCTACGACATTGAAAACCGCCTTTTGCGCCATCTAACAAGAGAAACAACCCTCCTTCCCCAGCCGAGCGAGGATGTGATACTTATCGCCCACGACTTAACCCCGTCCCAGACCGCCTCACTTGACAAGCGCAGCACGAAAGGCTTCGCCACCGACTTGGGAGGCAAAACATCCCACACCGCTATAGTTGCCCGCGCACTCGGTATCCCCGCCGTCGTCGGACTCGGAACCATCACCACCGAAGTCTCAAACGGCGATGTCGTCATCATTGATGGCTCAAGCGGCACCGTCATCATTGACCCAGACGAGAAAACGCTTAAACGCTACCGTATTATGCAGCGCTCATTTGAGGAGTTTGAGCGCCAATTGGCGTATCTGGCGCGCCTGCCGGCAGAAACAGTAGACGGCTACCGCGTCAAACTCTACGCCAATGTGGAGTTTCAGGATGAGTTGCGCGCCGCGCTTGATGTCGGCGCCGACGGCATCGGGCTCTACCGCACAGAATTCCTCTTCCTTGACAGAGAAAGCCCTCCAGATGAGGAGGAGCAATTCAGAATATACCGTGAGGCTGCACGCTTGATGGGCGGAAGACCTGTTGTCATCCGCACACTTGACTTGGGCGCCGACAAGATGCCATCAAACGGCATTCAGAGCGAGGCTAACCCCTTCCTTGGCTGCCGTTCCATCCGATATACCCTGCTCTGCCGTCCTGACCTCTTCAAGAGCCAACTTTTGGCTATCCTGCGAGCGTCGGTCTACGGCGATGTGCGCTTGATGCTGCCTATGGTGACGACCGTGGACGAAGTGCGTCGCGCCAGAGCCTTGCTGCAGGATGCTATGGACCAGTTGCGCCAGCGCCACGAGCCATTCAACCCCCACATACAACTCGGCGTTATGATTGAGGTGCCTTCTGCTGCTATGGCAGCAGACCTCCTCGCACCAGAGGTTGACTTCTTCTCCATCGGCACGAACGACCTCATACAATACACACTCGCCGTTGACCGCGGCAATCCCAATGTGGCACAACTGTATCAGCCCACACATCCCGCTGTTCTCCGCCTCATTAAAAACATCATTGACACCGGCAGAAAATATGGTGTTCCTGTCGCTATGTGTGGAGAGATGTCGGGTGATGTGGTCTATGTCCCACTCCTTCTGGGATTTGGGCTTGAACTCTTCTCCGCCGCCCCGCCAAATATCCTTGAAGTCAAAAAGGTCGTCCGCTCCCTTACAATCCGCGAAACTGAAGAGTTGGCAAAAAAGGTCTTGGCTGCAAACGACACCCTTACAGCCGAAAACATCCTTCGCGAAAAAGCGCATCGCATCGTCCCACAGTTGGTATAGACCTTTGGAGGGGTTCTGAATGGAGCATTTTCTTTATGTGGCGGTTGTAGGTCTGCTGCTTGTGGTGTATGTTGTAGGCTGCAACAGTGGTGAGGGAACCACATCCTTCCCACTTGAGGCGCCGCCGTCTTTCTGGAAAAACGGCTACTGCCGTCAGGAGACCGTGGATGTGTCACATCTGAAGGATGGAATCGTTCGTGCACGGGTTGACGGCAGATGGCAGCAATACAAACTGGTGGAGTTGCCGCAAGGATTTATAAAATGGGCGTTGAAACGGCGGATGGAGTTGATGCAAGGTAAGGGAGCGTTCTTCCTCGGCGCTCATTGCGGACTCGTCGCCACCTACGGCTGTCCCCGCTCTGATTCCCGCTTCCATATCAACAACGCCGCAAAAGGCGTTGGCTTCCTCCCAAAGCCCGAAAAACTTAAGGAGGTCAACAACCTCATTGAAGCAGCATTCAAGAAAGACCTTCACCAGCGCCACGCTCTTATGCACCAACTTTATCAGAAGTTTGACCTCTATTTTGACAAGACACGGCTTATCTCACTTGAGGAGTTCACATCAGAGGATTTTCAGACACAAACCTTCATAAACCAGATGGTCAATCCGGCGTGCTCTATTGTCTTTTTGGATATGACATCTTACGAGTTGAAGGTGATAGCGCACATCTTGCATCCTTCAGACCCAAAGTTGGACGACTATCAGAAGGAGGTGGTGCGTTTTGCCAATCTGATACACTCATTCGGGCACGGCGGTAGGCGTAAACCCACCCGAAAATTGATGGCGGTTATATACTACATAGTGGAAGCGTACGACAACAGTCCGCGAGGTCCGCATCCCGGTTCTCGGGTTGTTCCCACAAAATAGTTGCGTAATTCTGTGTGCTGCTGGGTTTAACGCTGAATTTGCTGCGCCGCGCTTTTTTCGGGAATGCTCACCCCACCTTCGTGGTAAAATAGGTCTTGTGAGGGTGTAGCGATGATAGGATGCTGGATAGTCGGCGCGGGCGGTTGTGTTGCGTCCTGTGTTGTTGCGCTTTACGCATTGATAAAGGAAGGCGCGGTTCCGCCAACAGGGTTGTTGACGGCGCAGGACAAGTTCAGCCATCTGTTTGAGGATGCGGACATCGTTTTCGGTGGACACGACATCGCACCTCCCCAACCGCAAAAGTCGTTCGCCCTCGTCATGCAGGCTGCCCAAAAAGAGGGACTTATTCCTTATGCCGAGCCGCATCTGAAAGACTACGCCAACAACATAAAACGCGGCTTTGCATACAAGCAAGAGGCAGAAGGCGGTCTTAATGATGTGGTTGGGCGGCTGGCGGATGACATAGGCGCTTTCAAGAAGAAAGCAGGGGCAGAACAGGTTGTGGTTTTCAATTTGGCGACGACGGAGCCGCAACCAAGGAGAATACCGCAGGATGAGGCAGAGGTGAAGGCGGCGTTTGAGGAAGGGGAGTTGCCTGAAAGCGCGATTTATGCGTTGGCGGCGTATGAGGCGGGTTGCGCCTATGTCAACTTCACCCCATCTGTGGGATGTTATCTGCCGCCTGTTACGGAGAAGTTTGAGGAAAGGGGGCTGCCGTTTGCAGGGCGCGACGGCAAAACCGGTGAGACGCTTATAAAAACAGCATTGGCGCATCTGTTCTCTGTTCGCGCCTTCAATGTCCTATCTTGGGTCGGCTTCAACATCCTCGGCAATCCAGATGGAAAGAGTCTGTCGGAGCCGCATCGGAAAGCCGCAAAGTGTGCCACAAAAGGTGCATCGCTTCAGCGTCTCCTCGGTTACGCCCCTGACTCACTTGTCGGCATTGAGTTTGTGAAACCGCTTGGTGACAGAAAAATTGCCTGGGACCACATCCTGTTTGAAGGGGCGTTCGGCACGCGTATGTCACTTTCATTCTTGTGGGAAGGCGTGGATTCGGTGCTTGCCGCTCCAATCATAATTGACCTTGTTCGTTTTGCGGCTTTGGCGTTGAGACGACATGAAAGCGGTTATTTAAGGCACCTTGCGCTTTTCTTCAAGGATGTGCCACCTGACGCGCCGCAGCATCTCCTTGAGCAGTTCCAAGCACTGCTTGACTATGCAGAAAAGGTCTCCAATGGAGGGGATTGAGATGCGCATAATTGAGCCGCACATTCACATGTATGCACGCACAACCGACGATTATGAGCGGATGAAGGAAGCGGGCTATGTGGCGGTTGTGGAGCCTGCGTTCTGGAGCGGCACCGACCGTTCCTGTGCCGGCTCCTTCATTGATTACTTTCGGCATCTTTTGGAGTTTGAGCACAATCGTGCGGCGCGCTTTGGTATCGCGCACTACTGTGTGCTCGGGGTCAACGCAAAGGAAGCGCGCCACACCGACATCGCCTTTGAAGTGCTTGAACAACTGCCTCGCTTCCTTGAGCATCCCAACTGCCTGGGCGTTGGCGAGGTCGGCTTTGACCTTATAACTGATGAGGAAGAGGAGGTGCTGCGCCGACATATTCGCCTCGCCGAAGAGGGCAACCATCTTGTCATCATACACTCCCCGCACACCAACAAGCGTGTCGGCATTGAGCGCATATTCAAGGTGCTGGAAGAAGAAGGCGCCGTGCTTTCCCGCTACATTATGGACCACAACACCGAAGAGACGATAGAGATGACGCTGTCGCATCCTGATGTGATGTGCGGGATAACGCTGTATCCGACGAAGGTGACAGTGGAGCGTGCGGCGGCGATGATTCGCAAATATGGCGCTGACCGCATCGTCCTCAACTCCTCCGCTGACTGGGGCAAATCCTACCCCTTGCAGTTGGCGGAAGCCGCAAAGCGCCTGCCACAACTCGGCGTCTCGCCTCAAGACACCGAAAAAGTGGTTTATCTCAACGCCAAACGGTTCTTCAGCCAGTCACCGAAATTCAAACTGGAGGAGTGATGGTGCGTTTTGCGTTTTCCACAAACGCTTTTCGCGCATATCGTTTGACGGATGCGTTTGAGGCGGTCTCGCGCTGCGGTTTTGACGCCGTTGAGATTGCCGCTGATGTGCCGCACATATATCCCTGGCAGCCGCAAAGCGAGTTGGCGCACATCAGGCGCAAACTGCAACAATTGCGTCTTCCTGTATCCAACATAAACGCCTTCACAATGTTCTGGTGCGGCGATATGCAGCAGCCTTGCTGGCTCACCCCGCACAGGAGTCTTCTGCAGCGGCGGATAGAGCACACTATATGGGCGCTTGAGGTGGCGTCGGAATTGGGCGCACCGTCCATATCTACGCAGCCTGGTGGTCCGCTGCCTGATGGTTTGAGCCGCGACGAGGCGCTCAAGCGTTTCATTGAAGGGCTGCGGCGAGTCGCGCCCACAGCACGCAAACTCGGTGTCAGAATCCTTGTTGAGCCAGAGCCAGAACTATTGATTGAAACTGTTGACGATTTTCTCTGGTTCTGGGAGGCGGCAGGCGACCTACACGACATCTGCGGACTCAACTTTGATGTTGGACATATGGTCTGTGCAGGTGATGACCCGTCCTCTGCCTTCCGCAGGGTCAAGGATATTGTCTGCCATATTCACATTGAGGACATAAAGGGACGCCGCCACTATCATCTGGTCCCTGGGGAAGGCGAGATAGACTACGAACAGTTTTTCGCCACCCTGCGGCAATGCGGATATGACGGCTTTTTGAGTCTTGAACTCTACACATACCAGCATATGCCGGAAGAGGCGGGGAGGAAGGGGCTTGCGCATCTGCGGAGGTATCTGGGCGCTGTGTGAGTTGGGGCGCATAGGCAACGCGCTGACGGCGGGAAGTGGACCTGCCGCTGCGGCGGTGCTTTGTGGGCTTCCTTTAAGTGTCGTGCTGCGGCTCTTCTTCTGCGGTTTCTGCGCATATGTCGGCGGAGTCGCCTTAAACGACTTTCTTGACCGCAAAGAAGATGCCATCAGGCGACCTGAACGCCCAATCCCGCGAGGGGCGGTCTCACCCAAAACGGCGGCTCTGTTTGCTTTCGCAAACCTTGCCGCATCGCCCATAATCGCTTTGTCGGTCTCATACAAGGTAGCATTATGGTTCGTTCTGGTCTGCCTTCTTGCGGTGGGTTATGATGTGCTGAAACGGATTTTGGTGATGAGGTTTCTGTTGATGGGAGGTGCGCGTGGCGTCAACTGGGCGGCAGGGTTGTTTGCCGCCTCCTTTCCATCCCTAATTTGGGCGCCGTTTGTCGTCTTCTGCTGGACGCTCCTTCTCACTTTTGCTGGGCTTAAAGGCTGGCATATAGTTGTTACCGCAGGCATTGTGGGGTTTTGCGTTTTTGATGGTGGGGTTGTGCTGTGGCGGTTAGGGTGGGAAAACTCACTGCCGTTTTTCGGTCTTGGTGTGTTGGCGGGGATTTCAGGACGGTTTTTCAAGATGGCATAGGAGGCGAGGCGATGCGCAAACATGTTGTGGTGTTTTTGGATATTGCGGCGTTTTCTGCAGGGCAGTTTGAAAAGTGGCGCGACAGTCTGCCCACGCTGTCGGAGATAGCCGAACGCGGCACATACAGACCGCTCAAACCCACATTCCCTGCGCTGACCTGCAGCCAGCAGGCAACATTTTTTGCGGGCAAACCGCCGGCAGACCACGGCATCGTCGGCAACGGCTGGTTTGACAGAGACTTAATGAGTGTTGCGATGTGGCCGCAGGAAGCGTCGCGGGCACGCGGTCCTATGCTCTGGGATATCTACAGAGAACGCGACCCAAAAAGCATCGTCGCCCTGCTTTTCCTTATGCAGAGCCGCTACGCCAACGCCGAAATCGTTGTCGGTCCTGCACCGCTGCACACCGAAGACGGCACTATAGAGTGGTGCTACTCAAAACCGCCGGGGCTTTATGAACGGCTTGCCGAAAAGTTGGGTGCTTTTAAGTTGGCGTCGTTTTGGGGTCCACTTGCAGGCTGGGAGTCCAGCGAGTGGATAGCAAACGCCGCCTTATGGCTGCTTGAGAACGAAACCCCCGACTGCGCAGTCGTCTATCTGCCGCAGATGGACTATGTCTGCCAAAGAAAAGGACCCTACTCTGAGGAGGCGCACAACGACGCCGCCAAACTTGACTCAATCATAAAGCGGTTCTACGACTGGTGTTGTGATTGGGGAAACGCCGTTCTGATTGTGGCGTCAGAATACGGAATGACAGAAGTAAACCGTGTCGTTTACCCCAACCGTCTGCTTCGCGAAGCAGGTCTGGTGAAGTTACGGGAGATTGGCGGCGGACTATATATTGATTTTGAGCATTCAGACGCCTTTGCGGTATGCGACCATCAGGTGGCACATATCTACTGCCGCGGGGACGCAGCGGAGCGTGTTCGCGAGATTATGAGCGGGGTTGATGGCGTTGCGGCGGTGTGGGGAGAGGAGCAAAAGAAAGCGGCTCAAGTCGCGCATCCCCGCTGCGGTGACCTCATCCTTGTCGCAGAACCCAACACCTGGTTTGCATATTACTACTGGGATGAAGGAGAGGAGCGTCTACCGTTCTTTGCGCACAAGGTTGACATACACAACAAACCAGGTTATGACCCCTGCGAACTCTTTTTTGACCCGCAGATAAAGGGGATACCGCTTGCGCCACATCTGATAAAAGGAAGTCACGGGGCGGTTGGTGATGGCGCAGAGGATGCGGTCTTTTTCTGCAGCGGTGGTGTTGGGGACTATGCACCGCAGAAATTGGCGTCAACGCAGATTCTGGCGATGCTGTATAGGGTAATGTAGCCTACAAAGCGCCGAGTTCTTTCACAAGGCGGCGGGTTATGACGATGCGCTGTATCTCACTTGTGCCTTCACCGATTTCGCAGAGTTTGGCGTCCCGATACATCCGCTCAACGGGATACTCCCGCGAATAGCCGTTTGAGCCGAGGATTTGTATGGCGTCGCGACAGACGCGCATCGCCACCTCCGACGCATAGAGTTTGCACATAGCGCTTTCTTTGGTGTAGGGGCGGTTTGCGTCCTTCAGACGCGCGGCGTGGTAGACCAGAAGTTTCGCCGCCGTTATCTCCGTCGCCATATTGGCAAGTTTGTATTGTATCATCTGATGACGCCAAAGCGGCACACCAAATTGCGCCCGCTCTGTCGCGTATTTCAGCGCAACATCAAAAGCCCCCTCCGCAAGCCCCAACGCCAGAGCACCTATGGATATCCGCCCACCGTCAAGTGTTTTCATAAACTGCACAAACCCCTCTCCCTCCTTGCCTAATAAGTTCTCCTCAGGAACCTCCACATCCTCAAATATGAGTTCTTGAGTGTTTGAACCGCGCAAGCCCAGTTTGTCCTCCTTTTTGCCAACACTGACCCCCTTCATCTCCTTCTCAACAATGAAGGAGGAAATGCCGTGATGCTTTTTGGATTTATCGGTGACGGCGGTGATGACGAAGACTTCAGCGTATCCGGCATTTGTGATGAAGGTTTTGGAGCCGTTGATGATGTAGCGGTCGCCTTTTTTGACGGCAACGGTGCGGGTGCCGGCAGCGTCCGAACCCGCCTCCGGCTCCGTCAGCCCAAACGAGCCCAACTTCCGCCCAGTGGCAAGGTCAGGCAGATATTTGCGCTTCTGCTCATCGTTGCCGAAAGCCATTATGGGATATGTGCCGAGCGAATGGTGCGCCGCCAGAGTTATCCCCATTGACCCCGAAACGCGCGACAACTCCTCCACCGCGATGATATAAGAAAGCGTATCGCCGCCACCACCCTCATATTCTGCAGGCACCGGTATCCCCAGTATCCCCAACTCGCCCATCTTGCGAACCACCGCCAGCGGAAACTCGTCTGTCTCATCAATATCGCGTGCTATCGGCACCACCTCCCGTTGCGCAAATTCCCTCACCATATCCCGCACCATCTTCTGCTCTTCTGTCAACTCAATGTGGGTTGTGTCCATAGCATCCCCCTCAATACCTGTCGCCGATAATGCGCCGTCTTTTCACATTCTTCTTGATGAATTCAACTATCTCGGCTATTTTCGTGCCCGGCAGAAAGACGGCGTCAGCAACACCGCTTCCCTTCAACTCGTTGGCATCCTCAAGCGGAATTATGCCGCCCACAAGGAGCAGCACATCATCCATCCCGTGCTCTTTAAGAAGCCGCGCCACCTTCGGAACAAGCGTCATATGCGCACCGCTCAATATGGAAAGCCCCACAACATCCACATCCTCCTGAAGCGCTATCTCCACAATCTCATCAGGCGTCCTGTGGAGCCCGCTGTATATGACCTCAAAGCCGGCATCACGAAGCCCCGCCGCCACAACCTTTGCCCCTCTGTCGTGCCCGTCAAGACCCGGTTTTGCCACAAGAACCCTTATGCGGCGCTCCATCCGCGGTGCCTCCCTTCCTGCCACCCCTTATTCTATCCTGCTCACCCCTTAGTTGCAAAACAACCACGCCTTTATGGCAGACTATGGACCAAATCGCCTCTTCATCTGCGCTTTTATGCCAAAACGCACCAGCGCGTCTTTGTGCTCCTTGCTTATCTCAACAAACCTCAAACCCATATGACAGCGCTCAGGCTGCGCAGCGTCCGCCTCTATCCAGTCAAGACGCCCCAGCGCCTTTACCGGCTCCTCCTGCGTCGGCAAAAGAATGTTGAGCCCCACAAAAACCTCACCACGCAGAAGGTGCCCCAACACCTCATCAGGCGGCAACTTCCCGTGAACCACTATCCCAGATGACGAAAAATCGTCTGTCACACCAGCGTGCACCGTGTCATCCTGCACCGTCACCGTCTTGCTCAAATACTTGTAACGCACAGGCACCTCTGCGCCTATCTTCCCGTATCGTTGAGGCATCGCTTCTCCCCCAATCTCCCTCCACTATAAGAGACGCAACCCTATGCATTATACTGGACGGAAATCGGTTTCCGCCTCAAGCAAAAGCGCAAACTCTGTGAGCAGACGCACGCAACCATCAACATCAGCCGCATCAAAAACCTCAATCGGTGAATGCATATAACGCAACGGTATTGAGACCAGTCCCGTGGCGACTCCCGCTCTTGTCAGTTGGATGACATTTGCGTCGGTTCCAGTGCCGCCCGGGTAGGCGTCATACTGCACCTTCACCTTCGCCTTCTTGGCGGCTTTCTCAAGCAGTTCAAAAACTTTGGGGTTGATGTTCGCGCCGCGGCACAGCACAGGTCCCCCGCCCAGTTTCACACTGCTCACCCTTCCCGGCTGCACACCCGGCTGGTCGGTGGCAAATGTCACATCCACGGCAATCCCCACATCGGGTTCTATTCCCCAGGCGGCTGTCCGCGCACCACGCAACCCCACCTCCTCCTGAACCGTCGCGACGCAGAAGACCGCCGCCTTCAAACCCTTCCTTTTCGCCAACTCCCGCACCACCTCCGCCACAACATATGCACCTAACCTGTCGTCACATCCCCGCGCCGCACATCTGCTCCCCTGCAACTCACGAACTCCAGCGTCTATCACACCCGCATCCCCTATCCGTAGCAATTTCTCCGCTTCTTTCCTGTTCTTTACGCCTATGTCTATGTGCAACTCGTGAATCTTGGGAACACGCCGCTCCTTCTCATCCATCAAATGAATTGGAACCCGCCCTATTACTCCAAAGACATCGCCGTTTCTGCCCATAAGACGCACCCGCTGCCCGACAAGGTTTTGCACATCCCAACCGCCTATACCAGCGAACCGCACAAATCCCTTATCGTCAATATGTTTGACAATAACGCCGATTTCATCAATGTGTCCTGCGATGACGAGTCTGGGCGCACCGCCTGGATTCACAGACGCTATCGTGTTGCCCATAACATCCACCCGCACCTCATCAGCCACACCTTTCAGATGCTCTATCCATACACGCCGTGCCCTGCCTTCATACCCTGACGGCGACAACTCCTCAAGCAGTCTTCTCAAAAATGCCCGTTGTCCTTTTCGCATCTCCTTATCTCCTAATTCCGTCTCTTTACTCCATCCTACACAGCGATTTATCAGAAACAAACTTTTTCTCCAATCGTCAGAGTGCTGCCTCGGAATCGTTGTCAGAAAATCCTCTACGCCACCAAACGGCACCCCATCCCTTGCAAAGTTGAACATGGCTTGGTGCGGACTTAAGTCCGC
>CAZPBO010000017.1:0-38525 GCA_964584815.1 uncultured Planctomycetota bacterium | reverse complement strand
TGGATAGAGCGGCGGTTTCCTAAACCGCAGGTCGCAGGTTCGAGTCCTGCCGGGCGCATTTGTTTTTGCCTAAGGGGAACCTTGTTGTTCTGTCGCGTTGCCTTCAACCTCGCCGTTGACCGCCTTTTCACTTATCTTGTGCCATCACACCTTGAGAAACGCATTGTTCCAGGGATGCGTGTTGTCTGCCCTTTCGGCAGCAGGCGGCTTGTCGGTTTTGTTTTCGACATAGTGGCGGCAAGCGAGGTGGAGGAGGTTAAGCCGATTGAGGCGCTTCTTGACGGCGCGCCACTTATTTCGGGCAGTATGCTTAAACTCGCCGCAGAAATCGCGCATCACTACATCGCCCCTATTGGGCAGGTGCTTTTTGCGATGGTTCCGTCAGGTGTTGCAGGTGGTGTGCGCGGCACAAAGTATGCTGTTCTGGTTGACGGCTCGTTGGCTTCAACGAAGAAGCAGCGTGCGGTTGTGGATGCGCTTTCTGCCCATAGTGGGCGTCTTGAGGTGGCAAGGCTACTTGAGGAGGCGGGTGTTTCGTTGGGGGTTGTTGGGACGCTGCGGAAGAAAGGCGCATTAAGGGTAGAGGAGGTGGTGGAGCCGCCGAGGGTTGCGCCGTGGCTTGAGCCGCCGGTGAAGCAACTGACGCAGGAGCAGCGTAATGCGGTGGATGAGGTGGTTTCGGCATTAGGGAAGCATCAGGTTTTTGTGTTGTGGGGTGTTGCGGGTTCTGGTAAGACGGAGGTGTATATGAGGGTTGCGGAGGCGGCGCTGGAGCGTGGTCTGAAGACGGTGGTTTTGGTTCCTGAGATAACGCTTGCGCCGCAGACAGCGGGGCGCTTTGTGGCGCGTTTCGGCAACCGCGTTGTGGTGCTCCACAGTCGGTTGAGGAGGGGTGAGCGTGCGGCGGCGTGGTGGGCTTTGCGCAACGGTTCAGCCGACATTGTGGTGGGACCGCGGTCAGCGGTTTTTGCGCCGCTTGCACCGCTTGGACTCATCGTCGTTGACGAAGAGCAGGAGGGTGCGTATAAGCAGCAGAACGCGCCGCGTTATCACGCCCGCGATGTCGCTTTAATGCGCGCACGCCTTGAAGGCGCCGTCGTCCTTCTTGGTTCTGCGACCCCAGATGTCACAACATATTATGCGGCAAAAAGCGGACGCTACCGCCTGCTGCGCCTCCAAAAACGCGTCAGCGCCGTTCCTCCGCCACGCGTTGAGGTCGTTGACCTTATTAAGGAGGGGCTGCCGCGTTCGGTCTCCCTTACCGCGCCGCTTGCTGATGCCCTTATCAAAACCGTCTCCTCTGGCAGACAGGCGATACTTTTTATAAATCGGCGTGGCTTTGCGCCGCTTGCTGTTTGCGAAAACTGCCGCTTCATCCTTCGTTGTAAGAACTGCGACCTACCTCTCACATACCACCGCAAAGAGCGCGTTATGCTGTGCCATTATTGTGGGCACAGGGAGACGCCGTCGCGGCGTTGTCCTTCCTGCTGGCGCAACGCTATGAAACTGGTCGGCGCGGGCACCGAGCGGGTTGTCAGCGAAGTTGCCGCTCTTATCGGCGAGGAGCCTCTGCGCCTTGACTCTGATGTTCTCACATCTGAGGAGCGGCTGGAGGAGATATTGACGGCGTTTCGCCAAAAGAAAGCCTCTGTGCTTGTGGGCACCCAGGTGGTTGCTAAGGGGCTCCACTTTCCCGATGTGGATTTGGTGGGCGTGGTTTATGTGGACGGTCTTTTCAACTTTCCTGACCACAGGGCGTATGAGAGGGGATTTCAGTTGCTGATGCAGGTAGCGGGGAGGGCGGGTCGCTGCGTTTCTGGGCGGGTTGTGCTGCAGACGGTGCAGGCGGATAAAGCGGTATTGCAGGCGGCACTTGAGGGCGATTACGGACGCTTTGCGGAGCAGGAATTGACCGATAGACGCCGTTTCGGATATCCGCCTTTCAGGAAACTAATCAGGGTTGTGGTAGAGGCGTTGCGGGAGGAGACCGCCCGCAGGCGTGCACAAAGCATCGCTGAAAACATTAAAAACATTCTTCCAAAAGATGCCGAAATCTTCGGTCCTGCTCCCGCTCCTCTGCCGAGACTCCATAAAAAATGGCGCGTTCACATACTTGTGAAACTGAAACCCGACTCATCAGAGAACCGAAAGTTCCTAACGCGGGCGAGGGAGATTCTTCTTGGACACTCATTTGCCAGTGTGGATGTTGACCCGTTGACACTCTATTAAGGGGTTTTTGTGCGGATTGGTGTAGATGTGACATCAGCAAGAACGGCGCATCCAAGTGGCATTGCGTGGGTCGCCACCAATCTTGTGAATGGTCTTTGGCGGCTGGGTTGCGATGTGGTGCCTTTATCCCGCATCCGACGGTATCCCGCACCCCCGCTTCCAGACCGCATCCGCCCTGTAACTTTCCTTTCGCTTTTCGGTCCCACCTACGATGCGTTGATTCTGACCGACACGCGTGATTTGTCGGTTAAAGCCCGCCTCCGTGTTGCGATAATTCACGACCTGATATCGCTGCAGGACGCCGATTATGCGCCGCCACGCTTCAAAGCAAAAAAACAAGCGGCATATCTGCGCATCTGCCGTTGTGCCGACGCTGTCGTCACACCCTCCCGCGCCGTTGCCCACGAACTCCAAAGTAAACTTCCTGTTCCCTGGGGCGGTGTGCACCCTGTTCCTTGGGGAGTGGGTGAAGTTTTTGTTGGTGGGGATGCGGATGAGGCGCAACTTAAGAGGCTTGGGGTGCGGCGTCCGTTTATTCTGTGTGTTGGGACATTGTGCCGTAGGAAGCGACAGGCGGAGTTGGTTGAAGCGTTTTGCGGGAAGGCAGTGGAAGATGTGCAACTTGTGCTTGCAGGACGCGACGGCTACGGCGCGAAAGCGGTGTATGCCGCCGCTGAAGGCGCCAGCAATGTTCACATAATAGGGCATCTTGAGCCGGCAACACTTTCTTGTCTTTATCGCGCTGCCGCCGTTGTCATCAATGTTTCAGAATATGAGGGGTTTTGTCTGCCGGTATATGAGGGTTGTGCAAGCGGTGCGGCGGTTGTGACGACACCTGTTGCGGATGTGGGGGAGGATTTGGGTGGTGCGGCGGTTGTGGTTGGGGGAGTTGAGGAGGGGGTTGAGGCGGCGTTTGAATTGGTCGCAGATGAAAGACGGCGCAGCAGTGTGGGCAGAGCCTGTATGGAAGCGGTGCGTGGGATGGATTGGGAGAGGACGGCGGCGCGTTTTGTGGGGCTTTTAAGGCGACTCGCGGCGGCGAAGAAGCGGATGCTCGCTTCGGCGTAGAAGGACGGTTGAGAACCGCCGTCTTACCGTCCTTCCTCGCCACATCCACTCCACATCCACCGCCACCAACACCTCATCTTCAAAATCGTCAAGCGGCAGAAGATGAACGGAATACCGCATATTTGGGAAGTCAGGATGGGTAGCGTGTTTTTTTGCCAGTTTTTTGAGGTCAGCGGAGGTTGTGAGTTTGGCTGCGGTTTCGGCGATAACGGTTTCGGCAAGCCCTGCCGCTCTCTGGGCGATTATCGCCTCGGCTTGGTTGCGCAGACCCGCACTGAACAGAAACAAAGCGCTTGTCAATCCTATCGCAAGAATCGCAACCGCAACGAGCATCTCAATGAGTGTAAAACCGTTTCTCATTTCGGCGCCGCCCAATCCTCAACGCCGCAGGGCAGGGGGATGACCCGCACAAAATGGGCACCCGTGCGCACAGGTGCGCCTTTCTTGTGCGCTGCAGGCTCGGTTCCAAAAAGCCCACGCGCCTTAAGCAGCACGCGCCTCCCCTTTGTCCGCTTTATCTCCATCACCTCTCCGTCAACGAGGATATATTTTCTCCCACGCAGGTTTTTGGGGTCATCCACATAGATGGAATCGCCGTCTTCGCTGATGCCACGGGTAAGGCGGGTCACCACACCACTTGCGCGTTCTGCCATCACAAGCACGACACGCACACAAAGTGGGTATATGTCGTCTTCAGGTTCGTTTGCCGATTGTGGTCTGTCGGCGAGGTGATATGCCTCTTTTGAGAGTTGGAATGGATCGGATGCGGCGCGGGTGGAGTCCCACCAGAGCAGAGGACCCGATTTGGGCGCATTCCACCGTGGCTCAAACTGCTCCCAAGTATTTGTAACGCTGCTCCAGAACTGCAGACCGAAAATCAACACTCCATCAGCCACCTCCGCGAAGCGCTCATCAAGACTCGCGTTGCGAAACAGGGACTTTGCGCCCCCAGGTGGTGAGACAAGCGCCCGATAGAGGCGAAAAGGCTGCTGCGAATTGAAGCCTGTGTGGAGCCAGGCGACTTCGCACAGTCCGCCTGTGGGGAGGAGGTCTCCGCGCAGCGCTTCCAATGAGTCGTCAATGCCGTCAATGCGTCCCCGCGGCAGAAGGAGACTTCCCGCATCCTGCGCCAGAGGACTCTCCTCAAGGGGATATGTGCGGATGAGCCGCAGGCGCTGGGTGCCGAGGTTGGGGGCAAAATCGCAGAGCAGCCGCGGTGTTGCCGTGCGCCCATAGCGCTCAAGCGGTCCGACAAAGAGCATCTCCAAGTCGCGCTCCAGATACCCCATTATCCGCCGTGCCTTCACCTGAACACGAAACAGCCTGTCCCCGCGCTGCCAAGTCCGCGCCGCTGACGACAGCATCCACGCAACCGCCATCCCCACAAACATCAAAAGACCCACCGCTATCAGCAACTCTATCAGCGTAAATCCCTTCCTCATCGGCTCAACACCTCAAGCCATCTCACCTGCGTCTGGCTCTCATACTCAATCGTTATGGAACGCAAAGTGGGTGTCTCCTTCCAGAGTCCCTGCTCGTACGCCCCAGGGATATAGGTGAGATAAACGCGCACCTCAATCTTTGAGCCTGTAACACCAATAAAGTTTTCGCCTTCAGGGTTGCTGAAGAGGAGCAGTTTACCGCGTTTGTCCTTCTCATCGGGTTTTGCTGGTTCTGCGTCCCAGGAAGGCGTGCCGTCAACGCGAACGGCGACAATGACCCGTGTTCCTGGGGGCGTATCGGCGTCCCAGTGGACGGACAGGAAGCGCGCCCTTGGGATAACGCGCCGTGCCTCAAAATAGACACCCTGCGACGACCATGTCCGCTCCCCGTATAAGTCAATGTATCTATATGGGATGGCGAGTGCGAAGGCGGGGGTGGCGCCAGTTAGGTGTTGAGTTCCGAATGCGGAGTCAAAGCAGGGTGCGCCATAATTGTCGGCGTAGCGGTATCTTGCGGCACGGGTGGGCAGAACACCCAAAAACCTGCCACCTGCATCGTAGCAGGCGAGGAAGGCGACGCCACGCCCTCCCGGCTGGTATGGCACACGCCCAAAAGAGCGCGATGGCACCACCGAAAGCGCAAAAGAGTCCGCCGATATCGCTCCGTTGAACTCATAAGGATACGGAAACGGCAGGAACAGCGCCTTAGTGCCGCGTGGCGCCTCCGTTGGAACACTACCGAAAAGCCCCCTGATGACGCTACCGTCGCTTTTCAGGAACACAACTTCTTCATCAACCCGCACAAGCCCACAAACCGTTCGTCCTCTCCACCTTGGAGTATTGAGTGTTAGGGAGGCGCCGCTGTTTGTGTCCACAGTGATTGATAGTGGATTGACCCTTGTTATGACAATCTCGTCAAACTTTCCTGCGGGTGAGGTGCGGGTTGTGGCAAGGGCGGATGCGGCGAGCAATCCTTGCGGCGCAAGATATGTCGGCAACTCGCCTGACGGGAATTTCAGAAGTCTGCCCCAGGGGCTGGTTTCAAAACGACGAGGAACGAAATCGGTGAAGGCGACAAGGTTGTTGTGCGTGTGGTTTATGCGCATAAGTGCTTTGCGCGGACTGCTTTCGGAGTTGTCAAGGATGGTGACGAGGTCGCCGCCGCCGCAAAGCCTTCCCCTGACAGAGAAGACCGGAATCACTTTTGCGCCAACCGCGTGTTCCTGTGGCTGGGTGTCGCAGGTTCCACGAGCAGCGTCCGTTGGAGCACTCTGCAGAAAGACGAAATGGGAAGAATCCCCACCAGGATGGGGAATAGGTCTTATGGGTTTGGGTTGCCAGGGGCGTTGCTGTCCGCCTGGTGGGACAGGACGGGGACGAACTGGAACGGGACGCGGTTGCACAGGCACAGGTTGCGGACCTCTTGGTGGCGTTCTGGAGCCGCCTGATGAGCCCCCTCTGTCAAAGAGCATATACCCTTTCAGACGCTCATCGTCAGAAAGCCGATACTTTATCCACTCGTCATCAATCTGGACATATCCGCGCTTTTTGTAGTCGGATGTGTCAGTGACGCGGAAACCCGCCAAGACAACCGGAATCCCCGGCATCACAGGTGCCTGTGATGTCCCGTCCACCCCGCGTGTGCAGTTTGTAAAAGCGTCCTGTGTTTTTGAGCCGTAAAGCACCCGTTCCCCTCCGACCTGTATCACACCCTGTGTCGGAAAGCCGTCGGTTGAGATAACGGGTATTATGGTGTCCAGCCTTTTCTCTCCCTTTTTCCACGGACGAACAGTTGTGATGGGCGTGTTTTGTGGGATGGGGTCGAGGAGGGTGGCGCCGCCCACACGCACCGCCTCTCCCAACCGCACCGAATACCCCAGCGGTTCAACTATGGTTCCACGCAGGTGACGCGTCGGGCGTGTTCCCCTACAGGCAGCACGCACCTTCTGTTTCCCCTGCACCACCCACCTCACAACCAAAGTGTTGCCGCTTATCTGCTCCACCTCCATAACCTCGTCACCAACCTTTATTGCAGGACGAATACCATTTTGAGGGTCTGGGCGTTCAAGGTTGAGGGCTTGAGCGTCGTCCACAGGGATAGATATGGTTTTTTCGTCAATATCTACGGCGAGGCGGGCATAGTTTGTCTGGCTTCCAACAGGTGTTCCGTCCACCCAGAGTTGTAGGTCGCCAAAGCAGCAGCCCCGCCACATTGCCGCTATGTGATACCACCTGTTCGGCTCAAAGACGAAATCGGCGCGTATCTCCGCCGCCTTCTCCTCCATCGTCGCATCCGCAACCCGCAGCACCAACTGTTTCCCATCGTAAAAGCAGCAAATACGGTCCTCCTTCTCCCCCAACCCTCCTGTGTCAAACAGATAAAACCCCCCAGCGGGGTTCTGCAACTTTATCCAGCAGGCGAACAGCCCCGGCGCCATCATTGTGACCGCCCTTCGCACCCCCGCCTTCTGGGTGGGGAACTGCCTGCGCACATCAAACGGAAGCGGCGATATATCTTCGCCGTCGTAGGTTGTGTCAAAGTGTTGGACAAAGAGGAATCCGCTGCCATCGCGGGACGACCAGAGGCGCAGATGCGCCTGCTGGGGGTCGTGTGTCGTATCTGGGAAGACCGCAGGTTCGTTGCGCTGTGGCAGCAAATCACGCGGTCCGCTGTAGAGCATATGCATAAGGCGCCCGGGAAAGGCGATTACGGAACGGTAACCCGTTGTGCGGTTGGCGTAACGCACCACGCCGTCCGACAAGTCGCGCTGGGAGTCAAGCATCCAGGAGAGTTTTTTTGTTGGGGATGTGATAACGGAGGCGCGGATGTGGCAGCGCGCCAACTCCTGTCCCTCACCGCCCAAAACCACACCATATGCGTTTATGCGGAAAGCATCCTTTGATGCGTAGCAGAAAGGGGCAGTGGAGACGGCGAGATTGGGGTCGTTTGCATTTATGGCGTTTGTGATGATAGCAAGGGCGTCTTGTTGTGAGATTTCACCTGCTTCGGCTGCAGCCTGTAGGATGTCGCGCAGTTGTTGGTGGTTGTGTGGCGGGTTGGCGCGTATGCGCGCTATAACCGCGTCCGCCTCCTCCGGCGTCACATAATCCTGCTCTATCTCCCTGCCCGTCAGTTTCCAGAAAATCTTTGCCACTTCAGGCAGCGACTCATATGTGCGGAATGTGAGACCAACAAGTAAGGCTTTTAAGACGCGGTCGTCGCAGGCATTGATGTTGACGGGGTGGCGCAGCATCGCCTGCACCCACGCTTCGCCGGCGGTGTATGTGCCGCGCAACTCCCGCTCAAGATATATCGTGCTGCCCCAGCGTCCCGAAACCGTCGCAAACTCCTCTCCATTTTCGGTATATATGCGTAGAACGGTGCCGCGGTTTATGTAGCGACTGCAAGAGCCGCTTATGCGTATCACACGCCGTGTCCAGAAGCCCTCCTCCTGCTCCAGAGGCACATCCGACACAAGAAGTCCTGGCTCACTCCAGTCGTCATCCCGCAGCGAGAATGTGGTTATGTAAGGCTCAAAGCGCTTATAGGTGAGGGCGTCAATCGTCTCAAGGTCGGCAAGCCGCCGCAGTGATGCCAAGTCGCGCAACGCCTGCGGAAAATACCTCTTCAGAAACTTCCCTCTTTTTGAGTAGTAGTCCTCCACCTCCTCAAGGAATTTTTTGAAGAATCCTTCCGCGTCCAGACCGAGGGAGTCAAGGAGGTCCTGAAGCCGCCTGTTGAAGCGTCTTTGACGGCGGTTCTGGTCGCCGCCACCCAGCATCCGCGACAAGCGCTGGGCGTAGCGGGAAAGCAGCAGCAACTCCCGTGGCTCCATCCCCTCCTGTATTGCTTTGGGGTCAACTCCGTATTTGCGCAGAAGTGAGTCCACATTGTCGGGAATTGTGGGCTTTTCCCAGTCTTGAGGGGTCTTCAAGGCGTTTGGGTCAATGCCTGCATTTTCCAAATCTTCTGGGGTGACGCCGTATTCTTTGAGTTGTTCAAAGAAGAGGCGGCGGTATTTGAGCACCTCTGCGATGGTGTCAAAGCGGCACCACAGCGCCACCTGCCGTATCGCCTGCGGTGTTTCAAAGAGAGTCAGAGCGCCTTTGACGGCTTCTGTCCTGTGAGCGGCTATTTTGAAAGCGCGACCGTCCCACACCAACTCCCCCGCCTCGTGTGTCCGCGGATTCAGAAACAGACCCCGTATGCAGCCCGTTAGGGTGTTGCCCTCTATGTGGCGGTAGGCGATGTATTCCCTGCCCACACGCACAAAACCGTCCACCGTCTCGGGGTCGCCGTCGCTGAACAGAAAAGATGCGTCATCCAACTCTATCTTTGTTGTGTTGTAGGATATCTTCTTTTTGAGCCGCGCTACTCCCAGAAGGTTTGCAATAAGCCACGGTGAGGCGGAGTTCACATTGACAAAGGCGTTTTCATCCTGTGCCCGCGCCCACATCACAACCCGACTCTGAAGCAGGTCGTCGTTTCCCTCACCCAGTGACTGCGGGGTGAGCGGCTCAACAAGGAATTCGTCTTCGCTGTCGTAGTCGGGGGTGCTGTTATGAGACTGTGTGAGAAGTGCTTGCTCGGAGCCGTCGCTGCTTTGGGATGTGGCAAGGAGCGCGGAGTGCTCTGCGTCTGTGTTGGTTTTACGGAGGGATGCGATGGCGTGGTTGAGGGCACCGAGTGCCGCCAGATATGCCCGCTTCTGCCGCAGCGCGTTCTCCGCCAGAACCCGCTGATATCCCGTCGCTATCGCAAACGGAAGTCCCACCGCCACCAGGAATGTGAGCGCAACAAGAACAAGAATCAACGCAAAACCTCTCATTGCTCTTCCTCCGCCGCCATGACTTCACTCCATTTATACATCTCAAGCAGCACCGCGCCTGATGGTAGAACTCGCACCAGTGCCACCTTGCTCTGCGGCGTTGCCCGCTGTTTCTTCTCCTTCTTTGTGAACTCCTCATAGTCGGGCGGTTTGGACAGCACACCACCTTTGCGCATCGCATCAATTACCACAGGTTTTCTGGGTTTGTAGTAAGGGTTGTTGGTCAGAAGCAGTTGGGCTTCTGTGGCGTGGTAGTGCGGGTCAAGGCGACCGTCGGTTCCGAAGTGAACCCATTCCGGTTTATATCCTGTCTCAGGTCCGATGATAGGATGATGCATAAGGACAGCGCCTGGAGGGGAGAACTTTTGCTCCACCACGACTCCACCCACGCGCACCTCGTCCATCGCGCCGTAAAACGAAAAGTCAGGCGCGCTTATCGTCAACGGCTCATCCAACTCCGGCACCTTCTGGGGCAACGCTTTCTGCAGTTTCTCCTCCTCAACACAGTCAAGCGGCACGAGTTGCTCCTCCTCCACATAAAAGACGCTTAAGGAGATAGTGTCAACACGGATATTAAGCCTGACCCCATCGTATATCACCTCAACCAGTTGCCAGACATTGGGGCGGATAACATTGCCCCTTGTGCGGAAATAGCCCTTCTCGCCGTTGTAGAAGCCGAATTCAAGAGCGTAGGATTCGGTGAGGTATAGGAAGAAGCAGTCGCGGCGACAAAGAACAGCAAAGCGCATCTCGTTCTCATACATCTGCTTGAAATCGCTCCACTTGGGCAGTCCGTCCTCCCCTGTCACTTCCTTCCGCAGGGAGAGGAATTTGTTAGAGCGGAAGTCGCCGGGGTAGAGCCAGACCGAAAGATAAAGCCCCTGAGCGGGGTTTTTTATGTTCTGCGGAGCAACGGAAACATAGGAGTCGGCGAGTTTGAGTTGCGGGTCTGTTCCAAATTCTGCACCCACTCCAACAACTCCCTCTGTGGGGGAGACATTGTGAGGGGTTGCGGGGATGCCGTAGGCGCTGTGAATCTTTTCCTGTCCCGATGCCAGGTCTTCAAAGCGGAAGAAGAGGGTTTCAACGGTGCGCAGGTAATAGGCGCAGTTCTGGTGTGGGATGACTTTGATGGCGGTGGGTGCGTGCGTAAGGCGCGCGCCCGCAGCAGCAAGCGCCACAAACGCACGCAGACTCGCCGCCGTCGCCGCGAACTCCTGCTTCCTCGTCAGCGACATCGTCACACCAATCCCTATACCCATCAGTATCCCTATGATGAGTATCACCATAAGCAACTCAAGTAAGGTGAAGCCCTTACTTCCAATTGGTGATGTCATCTCCCTCGCCATTTTCGTTTTTCCCGTTGGGTCCGAAAGACCAGAGCATAAAGGATGAGAAACGCGGATAGGTGCCGAGTTTTCTATGGATTTGGGGTCTTACAATCTGGTCGCGGGAGTTGGCACAGCGGTAACGCACCATATAGGAGTGGGGATTCTTGTAATCGCGGTTGTGAAAGTAGACGAGCGGGTTGCCCCAGGAGTCGCAAAGTTCGCGTGCTTTTGTGTCGCCGAATATCCAGTTTGGATTCCAGCCTGTTATAGAGTCGTGGTCGGTGTTGGAGATTTGCTTGTCGGGCTTTATGTCGGTCAAAAATGGACCGCCTTTCTGGCTTACAAGATGTGCCAGCAGCGACTCAATGCCGTCGTTGACACCGTTTGTGCCGGCACCATCGGCGCGTAATGATGTTGGCGGATAGTCGCCTGCTCCTGCTAAGTCATCGTCGTGATATGCCTCGGTCGCCTGCGTTATCTGCGTCAAAAAAACGCGTGTCTCGGTTATCTTGCCCTTAGTTATTAAGTGTTGTGGAACCGTCAACACAATCGTTATCAGAATGCCGATGATGACAATCACAATTAAGAGTTCAATCAAGGTAAAAGCGCGTCTCACTCTTTTTTCCTCCTGTAGATTCTGACCCAACTGAAGACGGCTTTTCCACCTTCACCCTCAACAGTGCGGATGAATAGCCCCGCCAGCCGCACCTTCGTTCCGCCAAGACCCTTGTCGCCTTCAATTTCCGCTATCTTCTTGCCGTTGACAAAAACGCGCCATATGTTCTTTTTGGCGTCTGCCAACTCAAGTGCCAGTGTCAGCGTTCCTCCCGTCGTCTGATGGGGCTCTTTCTGTTCTGTTCTTGGACGCATCCAAGCAGACCCTGTGTTCCACCAAACGCCGCCTTTTGGGTCAGCCCAGACGGCAATCCACGCTTGCAGCGCTCTTTTTACACCTTTTGTCCCGAAAACAACCCCCACCCTGCCTGAAGTCAGACCCGATATATCCACCTCCGCCTCTATGCGGAAAAGCCGTCCTTCCTCCCGCAGAAGGAAGGCGTCTCCACCGCTTTTTGCTTTGTCCTCAACCTGCAGTTTGCCGCCCACGGTCTCCCATTCAAGACCGCCTTGCTTTTCCCCCTCCTCCAGCCAGCCACGCCCTACATCTACTGAATCCTCTCTTTGAAACTTGTCCTCCCACAAGACGAGGTTCTCCACCCGCCAGAGCATATCTTTTAGGAGTTTTGTGTAGTCATCATTTAAGACACTTTCAAGTGCGCTGAGGTATGTCTTTGCCTTCTCATACCTTCTGTGAGTGTAGAAATGGTAGGTGAGCCAGCGCAGGAGTTGGGGGTCGTTGGGTGCGATTTGGTAGGCTTCAATGAGTCTGCGAACAGCGCGTTTGGGGTCGGTTTTTGCTTGTATGCGGTAGAGGATGATGAGGGCGGGGTGGTGGTGAGGGTTTGCGGCAAGGGAGTAGAGGGCGAAGCGGTAGGCGGCTTCTGCGTCGCCTTTTGCGAGGCGGCAACGCGCCATAAGTTCCCAGCATTGTTCCGGTGCAAAACCTGCCTCAAGCGCCCTTCTGGCTTCTTTTTCTGACTCATCGTAAAGAGCGCCTTCAAAGAGCGCCGCGGCGTTCTGCCACACCACAAACGGTGGTGCATCCTCCATCCCTGCTGCCTCGCTTAAGGCTTTCTGCCACCCCTCATCTCCCAGAACCTTCTTGCATAGCGCCTCAAGGTAGCGAACGCGCCAACTCACGCCCGCCTTCTCCGCCTCTTTCAGTTTCGCAAGCGCCGTATAGACCTGCCCCCGCAAAAGCAGAACCTGCGCCGTATCGCAGAGCAGGTCTGATGACGGCTTGCAGAGGCTGGATGCTCTGTTGAGCGCCGCCATTGCGCCTTCAAGGTCGCCCTTAAGGTAGAGCGCTGTTGCCTCAAGCGTGTGGCTAACAAACCACAGAGGTTCGCTCTCCTTGAGTTGCTGGATGCTCAAAAGCGCATCATCAGGTTTGTTGAGCGCAAGGAGTGCGCGCGCTTTTATAGCGAGGAGTTGCGCGTTCTTGGGGGCGGTTTTCAACGCCTCTTCTGCGTCCGAAAGCGCCTCCTCTACCATACCGCACGCAAGAGAGGCTTTTCCCAGAAGCAGAAGCCTCCTTATCTCCGATTTGCCGCTCATCTTCTCGTTTTTCAGAATCCTGCGGGCAGATGACACAAATCCTGCCTCAAGCAGAAGCGATGCTTTCTCAAGGAGGAGTTCCTTGTCTGCGGTCTTTTGCGCATCCAATGCGTCAAGGAGCATGTCAAGTTCTTCCTTGCTTAAGGCGCGTCCTTCATCTGCCGCCTTCTGGCGGACAAGAAACAGCAAAAGGCGGTAGAATTCCGCGTTCTTTTGCCCTTTGCAACACCACAGATGAAGTGTTTTGACCGCCTGTTGATGGATTTGCGGGTATTTGAGCGCCCATTTTATGGTCTCAAGCACAGTTTCTGGGGTTTTTGCCTGTTTTATGCGGTGCTGGAAGGCTTCTTGGGGACTCTGACGGCGCTTTATGTCAACTATGGAGTCGCGGGGGATGGGATATTTGAGTGCGGGGTTGCGGCGTGGAGAAAAGATGATTTTGCTCTTTTTCTCCTCAACGATGCGTCCAACCAGAAGGCGACCGTGTTTTAAGACGATATAATCCCACTCCCGCACCTCGGGAATCTTCTGCTGCGCGAACACAAAACAGACGAGCAGGACAAGGCTACTTGTCCGCATCGTTTTCCTCCTTTTTGGGTTCTTGGGGAGCGTCCACCACTTTTATTGAGCGCAGTCTTTGGGGGGTGAGGAAGGAGAGGGGACCGCCGCAGGAGAGAGGTGGCACCACAAATGGGGGGGGTTGGGATGGTGGTTTTGGGGCGGGGATGTATTGAGGGCTGGGGCGCAGCGCGCTTTCCATCTGCTGCCACGGGTCACGCCCCCCAGACGCCAGCAGTTTCCCAACAACTCCTTCGTCAAACAGCGACGGACTCTTCTCCAAGACCATAGCACCTGTCTCGCCGCACTCAGGAAGTGGTGGAATCTCGCCCTTCTCCTCGGAAGAGAGTTTTACAAGCAGCGCTCCCACACCAACAAGACAGACGGCGACGATGAAAGCAATCTTTTCAGGTCGCATCAGTATCTTCTCCTTCTGAAGATGTGTGGGGGTCTGTGCTTTGTGGGGCGCCTCTTTTCTTGCCCCTTCTTGTAGACCGCTTTGGCAAGCGCAGAAAGCAGCACCGTCACTTTTAAGTTGCCTTCCTTCGCTGCAGGTTTCATCTCCAACCCCTCAAGCAGAAGGAATCTGCCTTTAACGCAGGTTGCCGCAAGGAGTTGCTCTGCTATGCTAAGCCGTGCTTCAAACGAAATCTCTATCGGGTATTTATGCACTTGCAGGTCATCTCCTATTACTGCGTCGCTGCTCTTCAACTGCTTCACCGACGCCACCGTTGCAACCCCAGGTTTCAGAATCGCTTCAAGGAGATAATTGGTCGCCGCAAGACGACACGCGAACTCCGCTTTCTCCTCCTCCGTCATCTCCTTCTTTATCAGGTCATCCAGCCCGAAATTGCGCGGAAAGTTACGCAGTCCGCTCAACTTCTTCGCCTTCTTGCGCAGTCTGTCCTTCATCTTCTCCAGTTCCTCACGGAAATAGGTTCCCGTGCCGCCTTTTGGCGGGCGTGGAGCGTTGAAACAGAGCATATCAAGCGCTTTGGGTAGCACATCCTCCTTCATCTTCTTTAGGAGAGTGATGACGCGCCCCTCGTCTCGCAGACTTGTAGCGTTCTCCTCTATATAACGCGCCAGTTCGGCGTTCTCGTTCCGCAGTTTCTCCGCCTCGTTCGCCGACCCTATCCACCACCCCACAACGCACAACGCCACCGCCACCTCCGCACTCATAAATATCCAGCCGAGAAACCTTTTCATTTCTCTTCCTCCGTGAAGGAGACACCTATGCGAAAGACAAAACGCCCTTTTTGCCGTTTTGTCGCTTCCGGGTCAACAGAGGCTCCTTCCACAAAAGGCAACTCGCTCAGCACCTTGGCAAAACGCCTCACAATTGTCATCTCCTCCCCCACTTCAGCGTTGACCGTTCCGCTCAGATAGAGCACCTTTGAGCGGCTTTTTTCCTCGCTTTTGGTTTCTGTGAGGTTTAAAGATGTGAGGTTGATGGATTGTGGCATCACTTTCGTTGAGTGGAGTTGCGCAAGGAGTTTGACAACACCTTTGTTTAAGGAAGGGAGTTGTCGCAGTTTCTTGAGTGTGGAGCGCAGGCGGTTAAGTTGTTTGCGTTTTGCGGCAAGGGCGCTGCGACGGCTTTCCAGTTGTTCTCTTCGCTGTTTGAGCGCAGTGTTGCGCCTACGCACGCTGCCTTCTTCACGCCCCACAGCGAGCCCTGCGAGGATAACAAAGGCGACGACCAGAGCCACCGCTGCTATCAGCCACACATATCTTTCGCGAAACTCTATTTTTTTGCGCAGAAGCGGCGGCAGAAGGTCAAGTTTCAAAAACGGTGGACCCAACGCGCTTAAGGCAAGTCCTACCGCCACAGCCAGTTCGGAACCCATAGGGCTTATGTTCTGAGCATCGCGGGCGGGAATCTGCTCGTGGAGCCCTGGGCGTGGGTCGGCATCGGGAAACTGCGACGACGGTGGCGGCAACACAGACGCTACCTCCGCTTTTGTCTTCAGCGATGCCGATACCATATGGTCAAGTCCCGGCAGGCGCGCACATCCCCCAAACAACAAAACCCTGTCTGGCTTTATGCTCTTTAACCGCATCTGGCGCTTAACCATATTGAGCGCTGAACGCACACCCAGCAGTATCCTGTCAACCACCCCGCTTAAAGCATCGGAGATGCTCTTCTCCCGCTCACTACGCCAGTTCTTCGGTTTTATGACTCCCTCACGCAAAAGCACATTCTCTGCCTGCTGGGATGTGATGGACAAAGCGGATGCAAGCGCTTTGGTGAGTTCCTGCGCCCCAACAGGAATAGTGCGACCCAATATAAACGCCCCGTCCTTCACCACCGCCAATGTCGTTGTCTGAACGCCAATGTCAAGCAGGACGGTCACTCCTGATGGGTCGTAGTTTTTGAGCGCCAAGAAGGTGTTGTAAAGGGCAAATGGGGTGGGGAGGAAAGCGTGGCAGGCGACTCCAGCGCCGTGAAGATTCTGGTAAATCTGCTCTGTCGTTTTTTCCTTGACCAATGCGATGGTGGCGAGCAACTGGTCAGAGAGCATCTCGGATGCACCGCTTATGTGATATGCGCCGCAGGTTGGTTCTGTAGAGCGCTTCGTCAATTCGCCTATCTCAAACTCAAGGATGAGGGAGAGTCTCTTGGGTGGGGCTTGGGGAACCTTGACAAGGCGCAGCATACAGTCTTTGCCACTCAAGCCTACGATTCCTTCACGAACGACGACTCCTGCTGCTGATAGCGCTTCCCGCAGGTCGCGACCGTGCTCTGCTACCACAACGCGCTCAATTATCACCTTGTTCTGTTCTCTACGGACTTGGGCGATTTTCGTGGCGCGACTGCCGAAATCTATTCCCCACGCAACATTGCCCATTTCCTATCTCCCACGCTCAAAACGGATGTCGTCAAGGAGGGTTTTCGCCTCTTTTGCGGCGTTGGTGTTGGGATATCGGGTCAGTATTTCAGATAGCATTACTGTGGCATACCCGTGGAGATGGTTCTGACGCGCCTCTTTTGCATTCTGCAGCATCTTCTCTGCGGCTTTTTCACGCCGCTTCTCCCATCCCTTCTTGACCGTCTCTTTGGCACGCAGGACGAGGGACGCAGCGCGTTCCTTCAAGTCGCCTTCAGGATACGACTGCGTCACTTTCTGCGCCAGGCTCACCAAAGCATCTCTTATCTCGGCTCTGGGCGTTGTGAGGATGTCTTCAAACATCGCTTCCATACGGGCAAGCCATGAGCGTCCCGCGCGCTCGCAGTTGCTCCAAACTTTCTGCAACCACTGTTTGTCGTGTTCTGTCAGTAGAGGATTGGTTATGGAACGGCGTGCTAACTGCGCTGCCTCCTGATAGCGCTCCGCTTCAACCAGCGCCTTTATCTTCTCCAGCACATCAAGCGCACCTTTCTTCTCCTCCTGTGAGAATGGCAGCACATCTATCACAACCTCAGGCGGTTGCGGCATCTCTTCCGTCTTCACCCCCACCTCAAGGCGCAGATACGCGCCTTCTTGGGTCATCACAGAACGCACCGGAAGCGAAAAATGCAAAACCATCTTGTTTGTGCCCACTTTGATTATCAACTCCGTCATTCCCCACGCCGTCCACTCCGTCTTCGTCGTCTCCACGGGAACCTTCTTGCCTTGAACCACCGCTTCAAGCCTGTCCACCCGTTTTTTAGGAAGAAGCATTCTGAGCGCAAACACCGTATCAGCGGGGATGCTTTTTGTGAACTTATATGAGAGTCTGAGTCCGTCCTTTGTGGGTGATAGTGTCTGGAGGAAATCAACACTGATTCCTGTTCCGCAAGTCAACTCTCCTCTCACCTCCGCCACCGAATTCTGGATGGTGGGTCCGTCTATGACTGCGCGCGACTGATAGGCGTCAGGAGGCGGCGTTCCGCTCTCCTTCAATCGGCAGATGTAGCCTTCAATGTCCTGCACCACACACAGGTTACCGAGACTCAAATCAACTGTTCCGTGTCCTGACAGCCACGCGGAGAATCTTTTGCCCTTTATCTGGCGCTGCGGCGCACTTTCTGCTTTCGTGAGTTTTGCTTCATCCACCCAGCATTCACCGCGGGAACCGAAAAGGGCGAGCCCCACGCGCATCTTGGTCGCCTCTGGTGGGACAACAAAGGTGTAGGAAAGCGGCGTCCAATCACGCCGTGTTCCTTCAAGCAGCCTGCCGAACTCAACTTTGTGATAGTTGGGGTTCTTGTCGGAGAGCCAGTCCACACGGAGGGCGCAGGCTAGGGTGTTTTCGGTGCGCACCTGAAAATGGAGGCGGTATGCGCTGCCTGCGCGCACGGGAATATCATCGTTGTATCGCAGGATGGTTATTTCTTTGTTGGCTACGGGGGAGAGGTGGAGGGAGAATTTGCCCTGTTTTGCGATGGTGGCGTCACGCACCGCTGCTTTGGGGGGCTCTGTTGCCCAGCCTACCACCGCCCCGTTCTGCTCCTCTTCAAAAGAGGGGTTTGTCACGATGAGACCGCCTTTATAGAGGGTGGCTATGCCGCCGGCACGCAGCAACTGGTATAGAAGGAAAAGTCCCGCGCCGATGACGAAGAGCGCTACGACCACAACCAGAACCTTCGGAACAGCAGCCTGACGCCGCGCACGCTCCAAGTCCAACTCCACATCTTCCTCACGGAGTGTATCGGGGCGCGCTTCCCGCGGCGCCTCTCCCACCGCCTTCTCCGCCCCTTTTCCCTCTCCTTTTGCCTCCTCCTCTTTCTTTTCTTCCTCCTCCACCGCCTTTCCCACATCAGCAGGTGGCGCTTCTCCAATCCTTCTGAATTCAAAAACTGTTCCGCTTATCGCAAACCTTGTTCCCACCTCAAGCACTTCTCTCTCCACGCGTCTGTCACCTATATATGTGCCGTTTGTGCTTTTTAGGTCCACCAGAACAAATTGCCCACCCTCAACATCCACTCTGGCGTGTTCACCCGACACACGCTCATCCGACAGCACAATCTTGTTGCCTTTTTTGCGTCCTATGGTGAGCGGCAAATCGGTCAGTGGGAACTCCTTTCCTTCGTGCTCTCCGCTCACGACGAAAAGGCAGAATTCTGCTTTCTCTTTGGGCACCTCTTTCTTTTTCCCGAAGTATATCAGCGTATCACCCACACCGATTATGTCTCCCTCTTTAAGCGGGGAGACCTCTATTTTGCTGCCGTTTACGGTGGTGCCGTTGCGCGAACCCAAATCTCGGATTATTATGCCCTCATCGCTTTTCTCAATGACGCAATGCCGCCGCGACGCCTTCGGGTCAACCAGCACTATCACATTGTTGGGTCCCCGCCCCATAGTGATGGGAAACTCCTTTATCGGATACTCCCACTCCTTACCCTGCTCACTTATAATCAGTTTCAGCCCTTCATCCCCCATAACCTTCCTCCCCAATATAAAGCAATTTTTATGCCCAGCAAAGAGGCAGATTTCCGCCTCAATGTGTTAAATCACCTTTAATACACTGCCATTAGCGTAAAGCAATTCTGCCAAATCGCGGAGAGTTTTTCAACACCGTGGTGATAAAAGTTGCAGACAGAGTTAGGGGGTGGTAATTTGGGTTCAGCACTTTAGGAGGGCGGTTTTGGCGCGATGTGTGCATCTCTTCTCTGACGGGCTTGACTCAATTGTTTCTTTGAAACTTCTTGAGAGTTTTGGAATTGAGGTGGTGCCTGTGCGGTTCTATTCGGTCTTTTTCCCGTTGAGCAGGCATAGAAAGCCCGAAGAATACAGGCGCTATGTTGCGGAAAGGTTTGGCGTAGATGTTGTTGTGGTTGATGTCACGGCAGAGTTTGTAGGTCTGCTTGAGAGACCTCCACACGGTTTCGGTAGGTGGATGAACCCCTGCGTTGACTGTCGCATTCTGATGTATCGGCGGGCGGGTGAGATGATGCGTGCTGTGCGTGCCGATTTCATCTCCACAGGCGAGGTGGTGGGGCAGCGTCCGATGACGCAGTTTGCCCATATTTTGCCGATGATGGAGCGCGAGGCGAACCTACAGGGGTTGATTTTGCGACCGCTAACGGCGAAAAATCTGCGTCCCACTCGTGCTGAGGTAGAGGGGCTTGTTGAGCGTGATAAGTTGCTTGACATAAGGGGGCGTTCAAGGCGGCGGCAACTTGCCCTCGCCAAAGAGTTGGGAATTGAGGAACCACCACAGCCTGCAGGCGGCTGTCTCCTCACCGACGCAAACTACGCAAAAAAAGTGAAGGTTCTGCTGCGGCAGGGATGGCGGTCTCTCGCTGACTTCCGCATCATCAACGCAGGACGCTTCTTCCGTCTCCCCTCCGAAAGCCGCCTTATCGTTGGGCGCTATGAAGCGGAGAACAATTTTCTTGACAGGGTGCGTCCGCCGTATGCCCTCCGTCTTGAGCCCACCAGCGTTGTTGGTCCTGTGGCGCTGCTGTTCGGCAAACAGGATGGCGAGGTGCTGGATATAGCGCTCTCTATTGTCGCGCGCTACTCCGACGCAAATGAGGGTGAGCAGGTCAGGCTCTCCCTTATCAGGGGGGATGATGACCTTGGGGAGCGCGTGGTTGCAAAGGAGATGCTCAACCTTGAGCGTTACCGTGTTTGAGATGGTAGCAACTGAATAGCGAGGGTGTGCCCGCCTGTCCAGAGCACCCTGTAAAGTGTGCCATCATCAATGCTTATGTTCCTGACATTTGCGAGCCCAACTATGCGTGGTGCTCCCCGCCAGTAAACCCGCATCACCCCATCCCGCATACGCCACACACCGAAACTGTCGCATCCTGTGACGAGAATTATGGGCTCCGTTTTATTCTGTTTGGCACCATCTCTTTTCAGACTTTTTATGAATGTGCGGATGGCACCTGCTTCCGCGCTGACCCGCCGCCATAGAAGTTTGCCGCTCTTGACGAACGCTAACCACAGTTTGCCTCCCGCCACCGCGCCGCCCTTTATCAGCCCGTTGTGTTCCACAATCTCCCCCCCGCCTTTCTGCAGCAGAAGAACCACCTTCTCGTTACCGGCAACCACAGCGTTATCTGCCGCCACCACCCAGACCACAACCCCCCATCCTTCCTGGTCAAAGAGGACATTGCCACCTTTTTGGTCACCTGTCCAGAGCAGCCGTTTGGCGCGCTTCCCCTTTGCCACAAGAAACCACGCATACAGTTTGCCTGCTGCTTCACAGACCGCAAGCGGTGGAACATTTGTTGGAAGCCTGATATGGAGTTTTTCCCCTTTGTAATAAAAGCCCTTATCGCGCAGATAGACGACACCTTGAGGGGTAACAACAAAGGTCTTAACGCCATCAGATATCTTTTCAAGCGATGGGTGAAACCGTCCCTGCCGCCAACTCACTCTGGTTTCATAAAGGGTTTGGTTTGCCAACGCTACGATGTGGGCTGCGCCTTTACGGACAGTTGCTGCCACGCGTTGCGGTTCCACAGGCAAGATGATGGTCATCCGTTGCTGGTTTGCCGCAGTAGCGCAGCCGACAGACAACCACGCTATAAGGGATGCGGCGACTGCTGCTTGGCGTAGTCGCGTATGCGGCATCCTTCCCTCCGCCATATCGTTATGTACTGTCCGCAGTTTGAGCCTATCCTGTTTTCGGCTGTCTCTCCTATGGAGAGTATCACATCGTATCCGGCTTCTGACAGACGGCTCACAAGAGGCGAGGCGCTTTCAGGTCTTTGCGGGTCAACAAGACTGACAAGGCGGTTTTTCTGCACCGATTCGGTGGGATTGAGAGGGGTCAGTTTGATGAGGAAGATTTCAGGATCAAAGTGTTTAAGGAGGATGTCTGGGGCGATGGGAGAGTTTTTTTCGGCGGCGAAGTTGAGCGTTATTTTGCGGTCGCCTTTCCGCCACCACCGTCGCCCAAAAGCGCCTATCTCCGCAAAACTCCATTTCCGCACAGGTATTAAGCGCTCCCGCAGCGCCTCATCTGTTGTGTGAATGGAGAACTGTAACTGGAACCGCCCGCCGGCGTAAAGCCTTTCCTTCACCTCAAGGAGTCTGTCAAAGAATCGCTCGCATCCCCGCGGCGCCACAGTGGAAACAGACGGTATCAGCCCTGGTGCGTTCAACTCTTGCGGCAGGCGTTGAAGGACGGAGATGACGGCGGGATTGAATGCCGGCTCTCCCATCCGTGCGAACTGGATTTTGAACTTCTCAACGGGGACGGTGTTGGAGGCGAAACGGCGGCGCACCACAAAATGAATCTGCGCCAGCATTTCGTCCGCTGTCAGTTTGCCGCGGTATGCGCCGCCCGCGTCGCACATCGGACATCCCACAGGACAGCCGAAAAGCGTGGAGACAATAACGACCCATTTTTTGCGGCGAGGTATCGGCGGCTGCACCGATTCTGTCACCTCCACCGCATAGCGTGCATCATCTCCACGCAGACCAAGAACATACACCTTGGCGATATCATCGCAGCCAAATTCAGCCAGAAGCCTCATTTTGCAAGCCTCCGAAGAAGACGACACGCGCAGGCAAGACCATCTCCTGCGGCGACGGCTATGTGGCGCAACTCCGCACCGAACCGACACGAACCCGCCACATACAAACGCCGCATCGCCGTTGAGCCATCCTGCCTTATCCGCAAGTTCCTCAAATGCCGCAGCGGCGCATCCGCCGCCTTCCTGCCTATCGCCACCACAACACATTCCGCCGTTTCAATGTCCCTTCCTTCCACCCCGTCGCAAACCACCTCCACCCCGTCAGGCTTTGTTCGCAAAGCAACCACCTGCGTTTGCCTCCTGACCCGTATTCTTTCTGTTTGCAGCAGGCGCTCCCTTAGGGCTTTTATCCCGCGTAACCCACCTCGGGTTATAATTGTGACATCTGCGCCGCCTGTGGCAAGCGAAAGTGCGTAATCCTGCGCTATTTCCCCGCCACCTATGACGACCGCTTTTCTGATCTGCTGCGGCACATCCGCCACCTCATAGAAAAGGCGCCCCGCTTCAAGTGCTTTTATCTCGCCCTCTGCGGGCAGTCGCACAGGCTCTGTTCCCGCCGCAAAGATGCAGTAGCGGCTGCGCAGCGTCCCTTCCATCGTGTGGAGCGTCACCCCGCCTGTGTCTACATCAATTTTGAGGACGCGACGCATTACGCAGCGCACACCGCGTGCGACAACCATCTTCTCCAGCATCTGCGCGAGGCGCTTCCCCGTGGGCGGCACCGCAAATGGCGGCAAGTTCTCTATCCTCAACGCGTTGCGCACAAGACCGCCTATGCTCTTCGCCTCAAGCAGCACAGTATCAAAACCCGCCCTGTGCAACTGCACCGCCGCCGCTATGCCCGCTGCTCCCCCTCCCACCACCGCAATATCAGCATCCAACGCCTGTTCCTTAACATAGTTGCGAAGATATCATAACATAGGCGTGTGGCAAGAAAAAGGCGGGTCGTTCAAACGACCCGCCTCTCACCTGCCCTGTCTTGCTTAAACCAAACGCCCCAACTGCCTCCTTATGCGCCTCTCAACCGATGTCGTGCGAATCGGCTTCTTAATGTAGTCGTTGAACCCCCATTTCTTCACCTTATTAACCGTGCTTTTATCGGTGGATTTGACGACCGCCACAAGACGGATGTCCTTCAACCCCTCAGATTTTCGGATGGATTTGACCAGTTTGGCAGGGTCGCCTTCCACGGCGGTGACATCCATAAACACGATGTCGGGTTTTTCGCTGCCCAGATAGATGCCAGCCTCAAGGAAGTCATCGGTCGTGTTAACAGTATAACCGCGATGCTCCGGCAGCGCCTTCTTTATCGCCTGATGCACCTTCTTGTCAGGACTCACCGCCAGAACCTTGTTCCCCTCAAACTCCAACTCGCCTGTCGGTATCCCGTGCTTCTTCATAAACTTTATCAACTCCTCCCGCGGAATTCTCCTTGCGCCTGAACTCGGCACCTTATACCCCTTTAACTCCCCCGTCTCAAACCACTTAACCACCGTGTTGATGGTGACATTACAGAGTTTCGCCACCTCACCTGTTGTGAAAGCCTTCTTCCTCAACATACCTCATCCTCCTAAAAAGTCAGACTTACAAGTTCAGACTCCACAGGAACATTGCAGATCTCCGCAAAATGGCGTATCTGAACCGTGTGGTCAATTTGGGGGCGCAGTTTCACAAAAACATCTTCACCTGCTTTTTCCTTTACCAGATTCATTGAAACGGTGTCAACCGCCGCAGGATTGTAGCCCGCAACAATACCTATGTCTTCACACAAAACCTCTCCACCGTCCTTGACACAATCGCAGTTGGCGTGCAGTTTGTGCAGAAAGTTGAAGCAGACCACCTTCTTGTTGAGAAGTTTGTATGCGCCGGCGGCGTATTCGGCTATCCGTTCCTGCAACACGGTATGCGATATCTCCCAGGAAAACTTTATGGCGTGATGTTTGCAGACCGCTATGCACCAACCACAAGATACGCATTTTTTGTCATCTATTATGGCGGTTTTGGCTACCTTGATGGCGTTTTGCGGACACCACTTTGCGCATACACCACAGGCGACGCACTTTTCTTCATCAACCTTGAGCGGCTGGGCGTTGTGCTGCGCCAACTTCCCAGAGCGCGTCGCAAGCCCCATTCCCATATTCTTTATGCTGCCGCCAATACCTGCCGCAATATGCCCTGTGAAATGGGTCACCACAAACAGAAAGTCAAAGAACTGTAGGTCGTAGGCTAATTCAACTTCTCTGAAGTGTTTTCCGTCTATTTCAACGGTTGTGGCTGTTCTGCCGATAAGTCCGTCAAGAATCATAACAGGACAGCCAATGGAGTGGACGCTGAAGCCGTGTTGAGCGGCGAGGGAGAGGTGGTCGGCGGCGTTTGAGCGGCGTCCAGGATACAAAGTGTTGGTGTCACCAATGACGACTTTGGCACCTGTTTGAAGAATGAGTGATGCAAGCGATTTTACGAATTTCGGACGCACGAAACGGTCGGTTCCATCCTCTCCAAAGTGAATCTTGATAAGCGCAAATTTATGCGCGCCAAGATATTGTGATAAATCAAGCGCATCGTAAAGAGACGATATCGCTTTCTCCGCTTCTTCTTCGCTGCAGTCATTTCTAATGTTTACAAAAAATAGACGATTGAGCATTCTCTCCCCCGTCGCCGTAAGCCTACTAATAACGACAAAATTATGGTTATGGGATTAGTATCTTGCAAGGGAAAAGGAATTTTTGCAGAGAAATATTCACAATTGTGGCGGTGCAATCCTTTTCTTCATCCAGTCGGCGGTTATTTTGATGATTTCTTCAATGCCCACTTTGGGGGCAAAGCCTATGAGCCGCGCGGCTTTCTCCACCGACGGCACACGCTTCTTGATGTCCTCAAACCCTTTTCCATAAACCTGCTCATAGGGTATGAAAGTTATTTGAGCGTTGGGGTTTACAAGTCTTTTAACAGTTTGTGCGAGTTGTAGGATGGTGACAGGCTCTGGATGTCCAATATTTATGACTTCTCCGACCGCCTTTTGCTCGGAAAGCAACCTCATAACAGCGTCCACCGCCTCGCGAACATAGAGAAAGCAGCGGATTTGACTGCCGTCGCTGTAAACGGTGATAGGACGGTTTGTGAGCGCTTGCTCTACAAAACGCGGCACGACCATTCCGTAGCGCCCCGTTTGGCGCGGTCCCACTATGTTGAAAAAACGCATTATCACAACGGGAAGACCTGTCCTTTTATGGTGAGCCAGCGCCAGAAACTCATCAACCGCTTTTGAGCAGGCATAGCACCAGCGTGGATGGATTGTCGGACCAAAGAGCATATCATCCTCCTCAGACAGGGGGATTTTTTCCAGTTTACCGTAGACTTCAGAGGAGGAGGCTATGAGGACTTTAGTGTTGTGTTTTGAGGCGGCGGAAAGGATGGTCTGGGTTCCATAGATGTTGGTTTCAATGGTGGAGACGGGGTCTTTAACGATGAGTTTGACGCCGACAGCAGCGGCGAGGTGCACCACCGCATCCACTTTTTTCACAAGGTCTTCCACAACGGTGGCGTTAAATATATCGCCTTCCACAAAGCGCAAAAGAGGGTTATCCAGCAGATGCTTGATATTCTCTTTTGAGCCGGTGGAGAGGTTATCAAGACAGATGACGCTGTGGTTGTTTTGGAGCAGGATTTCTGTGAGGTGGCTGCCGATAAATCCCGCGCCGCCTGTTATGAGAACTCGCATAACAAATCCCTTGAATTCTCTGACAAGCGCGTTATGATACAGGCAGGAAACGAAGCGGAGGAGCGAATATGCGGTTTTTGGTTGTGTTTGTGTTGGTTTTTGGGGGCGTGGTGGCGGCGCAACAGAACGACGACCCCCGTCTTCGCAAGGATGAGACATCTGCGTGGGAAGACAGTCCCCGCCATGTCTGGTATCTGAAGTTCACGCATCAGAAGCCCAAATGCGTCGTTGTGGGACAGGAGTGGGGTAACCCCCGTATCTACTGGTATATGGTCTACACCATTGAGAATCTGGACAACAAGGACCACGAGATTTTTGTGGAGGTGAGCGCCTCAAGCGATAAGGATGTCTCCTACATTGACAGTTGTGAGAAGGATGTTTATAAAGTCATAGTTTGGAAGGAAGGAATGAAGGAGTGGCGTGGACCGCAGGATACGGGAAAGCCTGGAGTTCTGCATCCTGCTGATGCCCTGACGATGTTTCCTTCACTTGACCGTTATAAGGGTCCGCTCAACCTTGAGTGGCAGAAGAATCCGCCAGTTAAGATTGGCAAGACGCACGGTGATCCGAAGGATTTGGGTTTTCCTGTGATAAAAGCGGGGCAGAAATGGCGGTGTGTGGCGATATTCAAAATGGAGCCAGACCCTGTGATGGACCGTTTCAGGATAAGACCGCCGGGGCGTTATTCGTGGGATCCTGAAGCGCGTCATATCCGTATCCGCGTCTGGGGTCTGACCAACGACTTCCGCCTCATAACACACCAGGACCGTGACAAGTTGCGCTTCTATCTGCGGCGGGACTGTGTCATTATGCGTGACGGTCGGGAGTTCTGGGGACGCGTTGTTGAGATGGTGGACGCCTACAAGGTGACACGGCGCACACCTGAAGGAGAGACCATAACCGATGTCCTGCCCAAGAATAAGGTTTGGCGTTACCTGCCGTGGAAAAAGGCAAAGTTACGCAAGGGTTTCAGGGAGAACGAGAACGACCTCTCACGATACATGCGGATTGTGGTTCACAAATACTATCAGATAATCTATGAGCGTAAAGGTTCCGACCTGTTTCCTGATGAGCAGGAGTTGCGTTTGGTGGACGAGGGCTGGGTTGAGGACTGGTCTGTCATAAGGCTTGACAATCCCCATGTGAAGATATGGGAGAAGCACTTAGAGGAGCGTGGGGAGTCGCCGTAGTTTACGGCGGCGGAAGAATCCAGCCGCCTTTACGCTCCCGTTCCTTCTCTGCAGCGCGTCTTTTGGCAAGTTGAGCAGCCCGTTTGAGCACCTTTCTTGCCAGCCTTTTTGCGGCTGGGGTGAGGCTTGGGATGTTGAGGTATGTGAGGAGGAAGCGGAGTTTGTCTGTTGCGGGGGCGTTTGTGGAGACAAAGAGCGCGGCGAGGTCTTTAACGCGCCATCGCTGCGGCAGCCTGTGCCTCACCTGCGCGCGGTTCAAATCCAACAAAACTATACCGCCGTCCTTGAGAAAAACGATGTGCTCGGCATAGAGGTCTCTGTGGTTTATGGCAGCGTTATGCATCCGCGCAACAAGTCTGCCGAGTCGCCGTGCCACCTCGCGCCGTTTTTGGAAATCAACCCTTTCAAGCAGCGATGTAAGCCGCTCAAAGTGCCCTATATCCAATGTTGCGATGGCGGTTCTGCGTTTTATGAGACGGGTTACTGTGCAGGCGGCGATGGGGTGAGGCGCTTCCAACCCGACCTGTTGCAGCGCCACAAACGCCCTTACCTCCTCAAATGAGTCCGAGAACGGAACGCGAAACTTGCGCACACTTTGGAGCGCAAGGCGCAGCAGGTTCAGCCACGCCCGCTTTATATATATCCGCAGTGTCTCAATGAACACAACACCTTCCTTTTCGTGTTCCACCTCAATTGATATGTAGCCTGTTTCGCGGTCTGGACGGGTGCGTTTTAGGAGCCGTGCAAAGGGGACATCCAGCAGGTCGGCGCATTTTGTGAAGCGGCTGGCGAAGTTTCTGTCCACCCAGATAGGGCAACCAGGGGCGGCAAGCAGCGGTTTCCAGCCGTGCCAGAACCTGTCCACCACAACCAGAAGGAGCAGTGGAAAGGTGCTATGTGTTATGGGTGTTGAGGCGAGGAGGAGGGCGGCGGCGCCGCCGTAAAGCGGATGAGCGTGTCTGATTGCCCGCAATGCATAAGGGGTGACGCAGAGAACCAGCAGCGCCCAGACCAACGCCACAACAAGTCCGTTACCCATAAAGGTCGCTCTGCAGACAAAGACCACAACTGCTGGCAACCATACAGGAGTTATGTGTTGGTAGAAAAGCAGCAATGTGGATGCTGTTAAGACCACAGTTGATGCGACAATTCCCCACTCCCCTATCTGCTTGAAACTGTGATGGTAGCAGGACAACAGCAGAAGGGCGGCGAGTGGCAAGGCAAGGTCGGCGAGTGGTCTGTCGGATATGCGCAGCGCCACTACAAGCCCCAAAAGCCCCCAAAATAGAGAAGCGCTTTCCCCGTCCCCGAACGCGACAAGGACAGGAAGCGCGATGAGGGATGCCAACTCAAGTGGGTGGTGTTTTGGAGATGAGCCTGTGGAGCCGCGGATGAGAAGCAGCAAGACACCAATTAGCAGAAGAGATAAGCCCTCTTTGCCCTGAGGGGGTGGGGCAAGTGTTAGGGAAAGTGCGGTTATGGAGCCTGCTGTTGCGATGATGGTGTATAGGACTTTTTGAATCAAGGCGTCACTCCAATTCAGCAGACGGAGACGGGTCTGTGGCGAACGCCGCCGCTCCGCCTCCGCATACAAAATACACGATGGCGCCGTCTTTTACGATATGAAAACGGTCAATGTGACCGAAAATGGGATTGAGTTACCCGATTTTGCTGCGGCACAACCCGCAGGCGCTGCCGGCAGCCCTGCCCGGCGGAGTTATTTCCCCAAAATCCGTTTCAGCAACTCCTGTATCTTCTTGAATATCTCATCCTGCTCCCGCTTCATCTGGCGTGTCTGATTGTAGATGCGCGACAGGGTCGTGTATTCTGATAGCATACCGAGGATTTGCTGGATGGCTTCTGCGACTTCTGTGGTTTGCAGGGCGGCGTCGTCAAGGGCGGAGACCATCTCTTTTTTGCTTTTCTTGTTGCGGGCAACATTGATTTTTGTGGCAGCCTGCGGACTTGTGGTTTGGGCGAGGTCGTTGAGTGCGCCGGATATCTGCTTCAGCGATGATTTCATCTTCTCATCGCCAAGGCGGTTTATGGTCAGACCCTCAAGGGTGTTTTGGACATCCTCGTAAGAGAGGCTGAAAGATGCGGTCAGGTCGCGTTGGTCGGACTCTGTTTTAAGCAGTATTCGCTTCAGGGGTTCCTCGCCCACCTTGCGTCTGCCCGCCGTCAGGTCCTCCGCCAGTATCCGCAACTTATCGGATATTATGCGCTCTTGGCGAAGACAGCGTTCAAGGCGGTCGCGTAGTCTCTGTATCGCCCGTTCGTATTCCGCCAACAACTCATCCGCCGTCACTATCGTTATCACAAAGTTGTATGAGCGCCCGTTCTTGTTGCGGGTAGTGCAACCGTCTTTACCCACGGCGTAGTAGACCACCTCCTCGCCTGGTTTTGCGCCTGTCAGTTTCTTAATATCAAACTCAAAGGGGAGTTCCGCCCGCTGTTTGCCCTTGTAGCCGAGTTTTTCTGGGTCAAGGATGGTGGATTTGACATTTTTGGCAGCCGCTGCACGCTCGGTCTGCTTCCGCTTAAAGTAGCATATGGAGACCTCCTCCACACCGTAGTCGTCGGTGACGCGTAGCACCATCGGCACTACCGCACTCTCGGTCATCCGCACCGAACGCCCAGGCTTTAGGAACTTCAACGACGGTGGCTGGTCCTCCACAACGCGAATACGGAAAATCTGCGGACGCGCTCCTTCGTAGTTGTTGAATCCCTCCGTGTCCGTCAACTCAAACCAATACTGAAAGGATGTGTCGGCAACCCTCTCACAGACAAAGCAGTAACGCTTCTCTTTTATCTTCTTTTTGCCTTGAGTAACCTCAATCTCTGTCTCCTTTAAGTCTGACTCCTCAATTACTTTCACCTCGCGTTCGGGCTGTCCTGTCGGCTTCACCTTGAAAACCGCTTTGCGCAGTTTTGTTGAGACCACAACCGTCATCGTGATTTTTGTTCCCTGCGGAACGCGCAGTGAGCCCTGATACGCCACATCGTCTTTGCGTTTCATATATTCGGGGTAATGCAGATTGAGTGTGATGCGTTCAATGAACGGACGCTCTTTCACATTTATCCGAAATACAGGCGTTGTGGCGTCTCCTGCTTCGGCGTAGAACTTCATATCGGTTACTATGTTTTCCAGTTTTTTGCGGAAGCGGGTGCTGCCGATGGACTCCATCGGTGTGCTTTCCCAGAACCCCTGCCATTTGCCTTTTTCATCTTTCACCATAGTGTAGAGGGTGACGGTGTCAGGGTGTCTACGACCGCAGGAAAGGACATCAACGGTGAGTGAGTCGCCCTTTGCCAGAATGGTCACCTGTTTTGTGGGGTGTTTCACGACCAGTTGATACAGTTGCGGCCAGTCTCTTGCGCTGAACGGGGTGAAGAAGCGCTCAAGCCACAGCCGCACATTTTCGGGATAGACCATCGTGTAGAGACCTGCCGCAAGCAGTAACACTCCCGCCACAGCCCAGAGTTTTACGGTCGGCAGCCAGTTCACAATTCCGGAAACGCTCATCTTGTAGACCCGTTTTGCGGTCTCTTTTACGGTGAGGGCAGCCAGCGCCGCCGACTCGTAGAACTCTTCCAATTTCTTGGGGTTTGCGAGAAGTCTTCCAAACTGGACCGCTGATATAAGGGCGCTTTTGAGTTCGGGGTATCGCGCTTCAATGGCTAATGCCGCTTGGTCTGCTGTCACACGGCGCGTCAATGGCTTCACCATCCATCTCGCAAAAACATAAACCACAATTCCAAGACAGACAAGCGAGAGGACAAACCGCGCACCCGCCGGCATCGGCGTTGCCCAGTCAAAAAGCAGTGTCGCCCCCGCACACAGGAGAACCGTTATCACCACAAGCGCAAGACCGTTTAAGACATTATATGTGTTCATCTGACGCCGCGCTTTGGTTATCGGTATATAAAGCGCCTCTACATACTTGTGCAACTCCGACATCTTAAACCTCCTTATCATCTCTGGAATATCGGCAGATAGCCGTTTGGTATTTGCAGAATCAGCGCCGCCATTGCGGTCGCATAATTTGGTCCCACCACATCCTGCCATCTGCCATCTTCATATTGCCCGTTTAAGAGTTCGTTTGCAATCCGTTTCCACCAATCACGCCAGAGTTGACCGCCGGCGACATAGACCGCCTGTATCGCATAGTAGTGAGCATAGAAGTACTCAAAGGTTGTGCGCATATGGTGGGGCGGGGGGAAGTGGTTGAGGAGGAACTGATTGCGCAGGTAGGAGAGTCCTCGGCGCACCTCGGGACTGTCGTACTTGCCTGCTCCCTGCAGCGCCACAACCCCCGCTGCCGTCAGCGCGAAACTAACCCGTCCGAATATCCGTCTACCCTCAGAGTCGTATATCTGGTAACGGAAACCGCCTGTGGGTGTGGCGCTCTTTTTCACATACTTAATCGCCTTGTCAATCACATTTTTGTTCACATGGATACCGGCATTATGCGCTGCCCGCAAAGCCATAATCTGACACACCGTCACCGATATGTCTGCGTCTATAGAGGTGGGCAAATAACGCCAGCCGCCGTAACGGTTCTGCGCCCTTTCTATCGCGCGCACCGCTTTTATCAACTTGTCCCTCAAGTCGTCCCGCCGCGCCATACCGTATACCTCCGCCAAAAAAAGCGTCGCAAACGCGTGGCTATACATCCTGCTGTTGCTGTAGGAAATGTAGCCGTTCTCGTCAATATGCTTTAAGATGAAATCAAGACCGCGTTCCACGACTTTGGCGTAGCGTCCGCGACCGGGAAGGTCGCCGTGCGCCAGAAACGCCATACACGCAAGCGCCGTAACACCGATATGTTTATCATAATGCCCCACATACAGGTCGCAGACTTTGCGTCCGATGATGTCTTTCCAGGAGCCGTCGGGTTGCTGGGTGCGGGCAAGATAGGCAAGCGCTGCCTCCACACCACGCCGCACACGCCTCTTTAAGACATCGCCGCCCAGCCAGCGTGGCTCATCCGCCCACACAAACCCAAGAATCAGCGCCGCAACCAACACCTTCCTCATTCCTCGCTCTCCAACAGCACCGCCTCCTTCTCACCCACAACAAGCACATATCGCCCTCCGCTGCACAGATTGCCACGACTCCTCACATTCAGACAACTCCTCACCCCAAACTCCGTTACCTCAAGTGTCTCCTCCAATCCTGTTACGAGGAAACCTTCCTTTGTGCGAGCAGCCATTCCAAGAGGTGTGTTCCCGTCGCGACACCAGAGCAGTTTTCCTGTCTCTGCGTTCAAGCAAACGGTCCTTTTGCCAACAAGGAAGACATCTTTTCCCAGACACCCCAGGAGCAGCCGCAGGTCGGCGCCGAAGGTGTTGTAGCGGAAACGCCACCGCATTTTGCCTGTTGCAGCATCAAAAGCGTAGACAAATGGAGAGTCTATCGGCGCTGTCACGAAAACGCCGTCTACGACAACAGGCTTTGAGAAGAGCCAGCAGAAGCGGCGGTATGTCGGGTAGTTTGTGTATGGAAATCGCGAGACAATGCGGAACTGCTCATATTCGCTTACCCAAACAATGCTGTGCGAGAATATATCAAAGCAAGCGACGGCGCCGAGGTTTGAGACCACAAACAGGTATCTGCCGTAAAGGATGGGCGGTGTGGAGGGAGGCTCACGCGCCATAAATTCCCACAGCGTCAGTTCAACGCCGTTTGAGCAAAAAATCTGGGCGGATAACAGTTTCCGCGCCGCCAAATCAAACACTGCAATGTAGGAGTTTATCGTGTTGGTGTAAGTTTTGACCTCCCCATAAGCGAGGGAGCCGACCACAACAGGCGGCTGCTGGATTGACCATTGCACATCGCCGAACCGCCCCTTGAACCCCTTGACTTTGTGAAGCCAGAAAAGAAACTTTGCGGTTTTTCTGTCAAAGACGGCAACGGAGCGAAGCGGAATCCGAGCCTTGGCTGGTATTCCAACATTGAAGCGCTCTTTTGTCAGGGAAACCACGAACGGCGCTAAGACGAAGCGTTCAGACACAGAAAGTGTGGAACAGTAGTCGTAGTCCACAAAACCATAGACGCTGTCTTGCGGCGGATAGAATGCTCTTTTTTTGAGAGTTTGGGGATTGATTTCAACAACACAACGGTTGGTGGCGACATAAAAGCGTTGAAAGGCGTAAAGCGCTGATGAGTGGTGCGATGTGGGTGTTGATGGGAAGAAAGTTGGTGTTACGCGGATGGCGGTGGGGAGCCAGAACCGTTTTTTGACTTTAAGCGAGCGGGCGGAAGGAAACGAGGCGGCGGATGTTTTTGTTGATGATTGCAGGAGGCGTTGTAGGGCGGACAATTTCTGTTTTAAGGACGGACTTTTTGCGCCCGATTTGAGGATGTGCGAGTATATGGCATATGCGAGGTGAGTGTTGCCTGCTTCAAAGGCGATGTCGGCGGCGTGCTCCAGAGCCTCATATGCTGAAAGTGAAAACGGAAACCTGCGTGCAAGTTTGAGTAGTTTTTGGACATCTGTCTGCTTTTTTTCGCTTAGCGCCTCGCGCGCTTCCCGCTCCTGCAAAGCAGCCAGCATAGCACGCAGTTTTTCAGGAAAGGTGTTCTTTTTTCGCATTATCTGCAGCCATAACGGGTGATATGTGGTCTTGCCTGTTTTTACAAGGGAGAGTGGGTTCTGTAGAGCGCGATTGATGAGGAGTGCCGCTGCGTCGTGATTTTTCCGCTTAATAAGCGCGTCAATCTGTTTGAGGGTGTCGGATGTGTTGGTGGCGGGTGGAATGGTGAGGGAATTGCGCGATGTTTCCTGCGCGAAGGCAGCAGAGAGCGTTGTCATAACCAAAAGCAACGGTCTCATAGCAGACGCCTCATGCGCCGCAGCACCCACTCAACCGCTATCAGCCCTGTGAACAGAACCAATATCCACCATTTGTCCCAAAGCGGCTCCTCGCGAACATCAGTGGGTATTGACTCCTGAATCGCCTTTATCTGGCGTGGAAGTTTCTCAATGTCATACAGTGGGAGATATTGACCACCTGTGGCGGTGGCTAACTTCTTAAGAAGTTTTTCGTTGATTTCAGGATGGCGCTTTTCAAGGGAGGGGATGACGACGCGGAACTGCGCGCGGGCGGGCGCCTCCTCCGGCTGCACCTCTGTTCCGCCAAGCCAGACCGAATAGACGCCCAAGCGTTTCGGTTTGAAGGTCGCCACATAGTTACCGGGGTTTTTAGGGTCAAGTTTGAGAACGACCTCTTTCTTTTTGCCGTCAGGAGACTGAACGGTGGCGACCTGTTTGGGCTCGCGGGATGGCTCATAGCGCTCATCAAGGATGTAGGCGGTGAGGGTAACGGTTTTGCCGACATGGTAGGTTTCACGGTCTGTGTGAAGGCTGAAGCGCTTTTCTTTTCCGAGAAGCGCTTGCGCTGCGGCGTAGCGTATTACCTGCGACCAGAAACGCCAGAAAAAGAGGTCGCCCACCCCAAAACGCCAACGCCAAGTCTCGTCCAACCCCACAAATATCACCGTTCCCTTGCCGTAACGACAGGTCGCTATTATGGGTTTGCGTTTGCCACGACTGTCTCGGTCTGTTGGGTGAACCGCCCAGACCTCCGCTATCGGTTTTGCCTTGCGCACAGGGCAGTACCAGAACATTCCCGGTAGGGAGTCCTCCTCACGCTTGTTGCGGTCCTCCCATAGTTCGGCGTTCTCGTCGGGGTCCTCAAGAAGACGCATCACAAGACTTTCGCGTCCTGCCTGCGTTAAGCGCATATGAAAAGTGCGGTTGGCGGTCTCGGCACGCTGGATTATCACGCCACCCAAGAAACTCTCGGGAATTATCGGCAGCAACTCCTCAATTGGGGTGTTGACATATTTGTGGGGCGCGTAGTATTCGCCTGCTATCATCACAAAACCACCGCCTTTCTCCACAAACTCCTTTATCCATTTCATCTGTTCGTTCGTCAGACCGTATTTCAGATGGTTGGGGTTGACATCACCGAACACTATGACATGGAAGTTGCGGAGAAGTTTCTCTTTGTCTTGTGGAATTTGGAGAAGCGGGTCAAGCCCAGGGCTTGTTTCCTGACGGAAGTTGTCTGTTGCTTCCTGCAGAATACACCAGACTTTGAGGGTCGGGTCGCGTATCAGGGCGTTTTTTAAGTAGCGATACTCCCAACGGGGATATCCCTCTATGTAGAGAACCTTTATTTTGTCCTCCACAACGCGTATGCGCTTGGTCATAGAGTTGTTATCTTTGAACTGCTCATCAGGTTTCACAGGAACTGACATAGTGACGCGGAAGTCGCCGGCTTTTTGCGGACGGAACATCAGAGTTTCGGTCTGCACAGCGCCTTTACCACGCAGTTTTACACTCTTCTGTATCTTCTCTCCGCCGAAATCAAGCACCAAATCCACCGTCTCGCCTTCATAGCCCTGCGACTTTATCTTGGCGGAGAAAGCGACTTGGTCGCCCTTGAGGACGACCTCACGGGCATCCAGCGCGACGATTTCAATGTCCTTGGGGCGAAGGATAGCGCCGATACCCACAGTGTATATGGGGATGTTGCGTCTGCGCGCCGCCCCTGTCACCTCCTCCACCGAAACCTCTCGCGAGGTGTTCTGACCATCCGACACCAAAACTATTCCCGCCACCTTCTGACCGCGCATCTCCCTCAGAACACTGCTTATCGCGTCAAGAAGACGGGTCTCCGGTTCGGTGGCAGTGAGAAAGTCGCTCAACTGTGCAGGAATGTCCCGTTTCTCTTCTTTCTCTTCTTTCGTCATAAGGAACTTTAACTTCCCTTTGCGTTCCTCCGCTTCGGCAATAAGGCGTGGCTTGCCGCTCCCGAAGGTGTAGACGCGAAGCCTGTTCTCACGCAGAAGCCGCTGCAGAATCCTATACTTGTTCATCGCCTTAAGAACCAACTTGTAACGCGGACTCTCCTTTATCTCGTCGTCCCCCATGTTCAGCGCGGTCTCCAATCCTTTAAGCATCTTCTTGGAGTGTTCGGTGGCAGTATCGTAGTTGTCCTTGAAACGCATAGACTGGCTGTTGTCAAGTAGCAGAAGAGTGATACCCTGACGCACTTCGTGGCGCTGCGTGGACTTTATCGGCTCAAACAGGATTATAAGCGCTATGGCAAGAACAAGTGTGCGCAGAACCGCAAGTCCCATCCTGTAACGCCTTGAGGCGATTCCGCGCTCAATGAGGTATATCGCCACAGCGCCGGCAATCACCCCCAGAAAGATTAGCACGACCACCCATCCCGGCGGGGCGCCAGGCCATTTAATCCGTGTCACCTCTATCGGCTTGGTCCCGACCTTTGCCAGAAGTCCTACCATTGTCTTGGCTCCTTAAGCGTGCCTTCGTCCAATGAGAAGTGCGGCTATCATCTCAACGGCAAGCAGAAGCAGAACAAGCGTTATAAGCGTGCGCCATATTTCTGCCTTCGCGGTTATATCCTTTGCCGCCTTCTCGCCTCTGCCAGGACGGTCTACGCGAACCCTCAAATTGGGATAGGCTTCTTTGAGGGTGTCGGCATAGACGCGGTTTGCTACATCCGACTCTTCTGTGTCAAGATTGAAGGCGGCATAATCTTCCCATCTGTCCTGTCGCGGGTTGAAAACAATGCGGTAAACCCCCGATTTGTCGGTCTTCTTAAAAAACAGTTCGTATGGGGCGCCCAGACGCTTCGGCTGGCTCAACTCCTCTGTTAGCGGTTCCGCTTCCCCTGGGCGGTAAATCTCAACCTGAGTGTCAGCAATCCTCTCCTGCTGTATCGCAAGCCACAGCGGCTCACCCACCTTGTAGTTGCGTTTTGTCGTGCCGTGGCTGGAAAGATAATAAAGCGTATCGTATAAAAGGATGGGCAGAAACTGCAGACATCCCCAGTTGTTCCAAGCGACACTCGCGGAGGTGAAAACAAAGATAGCGCTCCCGCGCCCCAATTTGCGCTCCACCACAATAGGACTGCGGTTCTGACCTGTCAGACGCAGAAGAACAGTCACATCTTTGCGAGGTTCCTCCTTAACGCGGATGTAACGCTCCACGCGAGGCTTATCCAGAATCGTCGTCGCGTATGCCTCTATGTCCACAAGTGCAGGATGCCCTTCCGCATCAAGCACCACCTGATAACGCTCTTTCGGATGACGCTGTTTCGGGAAGACATCAACGCATTCAAACGGCAGAAGTCCTTTGCCGTCCTCATACATTGTCTTGTTGAGCGTTATGGGGTCAACGCGGTCGCCCATAAAGTAGAGCACTCCGCCGCCCGCTTTCACAAACTCTTTCAGGTTCTCATACGCTTCCACCGTCATTGACGGAACATTGGCGAGCAGTATCACCTGGTAATTGCGCAGCCTGCCTGCAGAAGCCAGTTCCTCAAATTCGCCCACAGTGCGCACCTCATAGTCAAAAACAGGCAGCCCACCTGCCCCTTCCTCCTGCAAAGCCCTTAAGGCGCTTTCCACCAATACCACCTCGTCTTCTGTGGGGTCAGGAGATGGTCTGCCGTTTATGACAAGGAGGTCTATCTTCTCGCGTGCCTCAACGACGAGGTATCTGAAGTCGTCTGCCGCAAGAGGGTCAGCGTCCCACTTAACGGTTACATAATGCACTCCCTTGTCGGGAAAAGAGCATTCAAATTTCAGCGCTGTGGCTTTCTTCTGGGGCAGCGTAACGCGCCGTGTCTCCTGCGGCATATCATCAACCATCAGCGTTACCGTTCCGTCTAACTGGCGGCTTGAGCGGTTGTAAAAGGTCGCTATCAGCGGCACGCCCGACTTCAACCCCACCGTTGTCCCCTGCGACTCAAGTCTTAAGTCATCCACCGAGACATTGATGGGCTCCTCCGCGGAGACATCAATTACCTGAAGCGCGACCTTGCGCTTTATCAACTCCGCGAAAACGCTCCTGACCTCCTTAGATGTGAGGTCACCTTCCTTGAACCAGCCGCATTGCTGACAGTCGGTGGCAGCAACGACGATGTTTTCCCTCTCCTTTGCCGCTCCTAGGCGCTCTATCACCGATTTTTTCCCGAAGAACAACTGGCGCAGCGCCAGAACATAGTTCGTTCCCCTATGGCTTAAAACCGTTTCGTTTATGGCGTCTTTTAAGCGCTGGCGGTCGTCCTCACCACCGATGTGGAAGCGGTTCCAGTTCTCCAGACCTTCGTTCATCACCGCAAAGACGACTATGTCGCCGTCCTGAACGGTGTGGTCAAGGATGCCCTTGAGTTGCTTTTTCGCACGCTCAAAGGCGCTGGTGGCGCCCACCTTGTAGCCCATTGAGTAGGAGTTGTCCAGAAGGAAAAAGAAGTTGCGGCTTTTGCGGGCAAGGGGTCCTAAGAAGGCGGCGCCGATTTGTGGTCGTGCAACCGCCAGAACCGCAAGCAGCACTATCAGCGTGCGGATTATCAGCAGAAGCAGGTTCTCAACGCGGATGCGGCGACGGTTCTTCTTCATCGCACGGAGCAAAAACTCCATCGCCGCCCACCACATCCGCTTGAACCGCTGGCGGTTGATTATGTAAATAATTATCGGAATGGAAACCAGAGACAGAAACCAGAGCATAGCAGGGTTGAC
>CAZPBO010000016.1:17345-38722 GCA_964584815.1 uncultured Planctomycetota bacterium | reverse complement strand
TTAGACTTCCAGTTGGCGGCGCATCTCCATATCGTAGAGAACGCGTTCTTTCTTCTTGTGTATACCAAGCGCGCGCCGTTTCTCCGCTATGTGGTCCAGCATCATCTCCGCCATCTCCTTGGGCGTCTTTGCGACAGCCCACTTGCCGCCAAGGTCCTTCTCTATCTCCGCAAACAGGTATTGGCTGAATTCGGGCGCACCTGTTACCGGCAGACCTATGCCGAAGACGGTGAAGACGCCGCTTGCGACGAAGTAGTGTCCGATGGATATCGCTTTCTCTGACATCCATTCAGGCGCAGCGCCTGCCATCGGCAGGTCCGCTATGTCCTCACCAAGGAAGACATCTTTGTCGGCGACTCCCTCATTGACGACACCGCTTGCGGCGATCAGCAGGCGGGAGTTGTCCACGCAGGAGCCACAGTGTAGAACAGGCGGGATACCAACGGTGCGGCAGACCTCCGCCAGACCTTCACCCGCAAATCTCTCCGCCGCCTCCGGCACCATCAACTCCGCCATTCCGCATGCTATCGCGCTGCAACCTGTCTGCAGAACCAGCACATTGTTCTTCACCAACTCCTTCACGACTTCGGTGTGGAACTCGTTGTGGGTGAATTTGACATTGTTGCAGCCGACCACACCAGCGATGCCGAAGACGCGTCCGTTTATGATGTTGTCGTTGAGTGGTCTGTAGCCTGTGCGGAAGGAGCCGCCGAGCATATGGATTACCGATTCGTGTGTGAAGCCGGCAACAACGGTTTGTTTTTCATCGGGGATACGCGGCTCACCACGCCGATTCGGGAAGTTCTCTACGCCAGCACGCACAATTTCTCTGGCTGTCTCAAGCGGATTCTCCTCGTCAAACTCAATGTGGGTAGCGCCGGGTATTCTGCCTTTGGGACTGGTGGTTATCAGTTTTGTGTGGAAGCAGTTCTGCAGTTGTGAGAGTCCCTGCATTATGCATTGAACATCCACAATCATCGCGTCCACAACACCTGTTGCGATGGCGAACTCCTGGAAGAGGAAGTTGCCCGCAATGGGGATGCCGTGACGCATAAGTATTTCGTTTGCGGTGCAGCAGATGCCGGCGATGTTTATGCCTGCTGCGCCTTTGTCCTTTGCCAGTTTTATCATGTCTGGCTCGTTTGCCGCCACAACTATCATCTCACTCAATATCGGCTCATGCCCGTGCACCACAATGTTGACATAGTCGGGTTTGAGAACGCCAAGATTGACTGTGGAGCGCAGATGCCACGGCTGCTCAAACAAAATGTCCTGCAGTTCTGTAGCAATCATGGAGCCGCCCCAGCCATCGCCAAGAGCGCACCGTGTTCCCTGCATTATGAGGCTGTGGTAATACTGGTCAACGCCCATATGGGTGCGGTGCATTATCTCAACGATTTCGCGGTCAACGCCGCGAGGTGTGACGCCCAGTTTCTTCCAGATTTCCTGCCGCTTCTTCGGTGCCCTCTCACAGAACTTTATGTGACCGTGCTGTTTGCCGAACTCCGCAAGACAGACCTCACCAACCTCAATTGCTATCTTTTGTAAATCCTTGCCTTCTGTCTCAATGCCCAGATATCCTGCGACATCCATCAGTTTTTGGCGGTCTTTGATTTGATAACCTTTGATGTTGCCTTTTGCGGTTTCAAGGAAGACATGAGCGACATCGCGACCGTGGTCGGAGTGTGCGGCGGCACCTCCTGCTATCATTCTGATAAAATTACGCGCCGCTATCGTGTTCGCATCCGCACCGCACACACCCCTCTCGGCTTTCTTCGTTATGCGGCAGGGTCCCATATAGCAGATACGGCAGCAGACACCTTCTGAGCCGAACTTGCAGCGTGGCGATTGCAAATCGTGTCGCTTAAAGCAGTGCTCTATGCCCTCCTCATCCATATGGTCAATCAGTCCCTGCAGCCCCTCAACGACGGTGCGCTTTTTCTTCTCCTCAGCCATCCCCAGTCCTCCTATGTTAGCGCTCTTTTATTCCCCACAGTTTGTCAGCGACGCTACCGACGGCATTCTCCAGCCGCTCAACAACCCCATAATGGCGTCGCAGTTCTCCAATATAGGGAACTGCACCCAGCAGTTCAACGCCTGTAGGCTTTTTCGCTTCAACAAATCTTATATCTTCCTCGTTGTGGACCTTGTTAACGATGCAACCGACGCGTTTTATGCGCAGGTCATCGGCGAGCCGTTTTATCCGCGACACTGTTGCTACCGCCGCTTCTGTTGGCTCTGTCACCACCAGCATCCAGTCAACCCCCATCACCGTCGCACGCCCCAAGGGCTCAAGCCCCGCTTCCAAGTCCACCACCAACGCATCCTTGCGGCTCAAAACCATATGGTTCAAAAGCGCCTTCAGAAACACATTTTCGGGACAGGCACATCCCCCACCCCCTTTACGCACAGCACCGAGAACAAGCAACCTTACTCCGTCCTTCTCCTTATAGAACTTTTCAGGTATGTCGGCGACTTCGGGGTTCATCTTAAAAATAGCACCCCATCCATCTTGTGCGCCGGTGCGTTCTTTGATGAGTTGCCGCATTTGCGCAAGTGGCGTTATGTCTGCATCATCAATGCCGAGTGCGAGCGCAAGGTTGGCGTCGGGGTCAGCATCTATTGCCCACACCGAAAGTCCTTTCTTTGCCAAAAGGCGCGCCAATGCCGCACAAACAAGCGTCTTCCCCACACCGCCTTTACCTGAAACGCATATCTTCATAGCGTTCCCTCCTCTGTAGAATAAGGATAGTCTAATATGGCAACAAGCCAACAAAAAGAGCCGTTCTATCCACAATCTCTGTATATCTGGTTATCTGCGTGGTGCTGCTGGACAGGAATCGGGCTATCTTTTGCTATTGGAACCTCTGGCTGTATCATATCTACGAACATCTGGGGGAGCAGCGATGGAAATCCTGCGGCTTGTTGTCGGCGATATTATGACCAACTGTTACATCGTCTGGGACACGCAGACGAAAGAGGCGATGGTGATTGACCCTGGCGGTGACGGGTTGGAGATACAGCAGCGCATATCAAAACACGGTCTCAAAGTCCGCTACATTGTGAACACTCACGCGCATATAGACCACATCGCTGCAAATGAGGACTTAAAACGCGCCTATCCCGATGCGCAACTTCTCATCCACGAACTGGACGCTCCCGCCTTAACAGACCCATCCCGCAACCTTTCATTGTTCTTAAACTTCCGCTTCAAAAGTCCGCCGGCGGACAGACTTCTTAAAGACGGCGACGAAATCGTGCTGGGACGCTACCGTTTCAGAGTGATACACACACCTGGACACTCTGCAGGTGGCATCTCGCTTTATTGTGACGGGATAAAACCGCCGGTTCTATTCTGCGGCGATACGCTGTTTCAGTTCTCGGTGGGACGCACCGACTTTCCAGGCGGCAGTTTTGAGACCCTCGCCAACGCGATACGGCAGCGCCTCTTTGTCCTACCAGACGAAACGGTTGTCTATCCCGGGCACGGTCCTGAGACGACGATAGGTGAGGAGAAACAGCACAATCCGTTTGTTGGTGGGGTAAGATGAGCCATTTTTTTGTGGGTCTTGTGTGCGTGGCGGTAGTCTTTATGCCGCCTGTTGGATATTCACTGGGGCTTTCTGGGTGGCTGGTGTTTCTTCTGTGGGCGCTGATGGGTGTGGGGGTGGTGTTGTGGGTGCGTTTTAAGGGTGTCAAGCAAGCGGCAGAGGTGGGGGTGCTGCTTCGGTGGGCAAGGCGTTTTCTCATCCTTATTACGGCTGTGGCGGTGCATCTTCTCGGCGCGGATGAGGTGGCAAAAACCCTCGGTTTTCCGTTAGGACAGTTGTTGCTTCTTCTCTTTGCCACGCTGCTTTATGGTCTGGTGGTGCTTGTGGGGGCTCGGCGTGAGGGGGAATTATCGGGGCGGCGACCGCGGATGGGGGAGGAGTTCCTCGCCGCCGCACGAGGCTTCCTAACCCCCACCATCCCGTTTTTCTGCATCTGGGTGCTGTTGGCGGTGCTGGATGCGGTGCCTTCTCTGGGCGAGGTGGTCTGGACATACAGGTCTCTTCTTTACCCGGGGCTTGCAGCGGTGGCGGCTGGTTTTGCCATTGCAATGCCGTATCTTGCGCTGCTCGCGATTCCGTCAGTGCGTCTCCGCGGCGAACTTGAACACCATCTGATGGAGATTGCCAACAGAGTAGGTGTTCCGCTGAAGGCGATATATGTGATGAGAACAGGCGCCAACTCCATTCCCAATGCATCCATAGCAGGGCTTTTCGGACGGATGCGTTTTGTGTTCGTTAGTGAGGGATTGCTGAAATGTCCGCTGGATGAGTTGGAGGCGATATTTGCGCACGAGTTGGGACACGCGCGTCTGCATCATCCCACACTGTTCCTCATTTACGGGCTCGGATTTTTGGGAACAGTGGTGTGGCTTGTGGCAAGGCTCTGGGATATTGGACCTGCGTTTGAGAAGGCAACAGGTGTATCGGCGGCATTATGGGGGGCAGTGGCGGCGTTAGGACTGGTAGCGGCTTTTCTTTCAGGATTCGGCTGGATATCGCGACGCTTTGAACAGACAGCCGATGCTTACGCCGCCAACCTCGTCAGCCCCCAAACATACGCCACATCCCTGATGCGGATATGGCTGGCGGCAGGAGGGATGCGCAAACTTTTCTCCCACTGGCGTCATTTCCCTCTTCCCCACCGCATTGAAACCGTCGCCTCACTTAAAAGCGACCCTCAAACCTTCTCTCGGATAGTGCGCGCAAACACGCTCGCTGTCCTGCTGCTCTTTGGCGTAACGCTCCTTGGTCTTACGCTCTACTTTTCGGTAGCAATTGAGGATGCGAGACTTCCGGGGTGGGAAGTCGCGGCAAGGCGTGTGGAGTTCGCCGACCTCTCCGGAAGAGGGGAAAAAGCAAAACACCTCTTACTTAAAGCGCTTCAGAGATGGCCCGACTCACCGCGACTCCTGCGCCTTCTTGAGCAACTGGAGGAGAGAGGCGATGCGCCAGTTGGGAATAGATGACAAACTCCCCATCAGGCGGCTTTATGTGATTGTGGGAAACAGCCGTGTTCTGGCAACCCGATTTCTTGACGCGTTGAAAGAGAGAATAAAGCGGCAAGACGGCGTTGAGGCGATGTTTGAGCGTGTAAGCGCAAAAGAAGGAAATGTGGAGGAAGCGCTTGCGCGCCTCGCCACAGCACCCCTTTTTGGAGGCAGACCTCTGCTGCTGATAGAAGACGCCGACGAGGAACTTCTCGGCAAAGAATGGCTCCTCAAAGGGCACTGGGGGCGTGGAGTGCTTGTGGTATGGGTCAGTGGAGTCAATAAGTCTGGGAAGAGGCGTTTGAAGGAAGCGGGTGCGGAGGTGGTGGATGCAGAACCACCTGAGAGGCTATCGGAGTTGAGAGAGGCGGTGGCAAGCGAGGCGCGAAGGTTGAAGGTGAGACTCGGACAAGGAGACATTGCAGAACTGCTGCGGCGGGTGGACCGCGATTTTGACGCGGCGGTGAAGGAATTGGAGAAGTTGGCGTTGAGCGGTGGCAAAGTAGCGGACCTTGTCGCCGACCACGCCCCAAGCAAAGCATACGACCTGACGGGCGCAATTGAGGAATGGAACGCAAAGGCGGCACTTGAGGTGGTGAAACGCTCTTTTGAGGAAGGGATAAGAACCCGTGATGGGCGTAAGGTGACGACCCCGCAGGATGTGGTTGTGCATCTTGTGCAGCAGGCGCTGGGTGGGTTGAACGCGCTTGAAGGGCACCTTAAAGGGGTGGATTTCCCTGATTGGAGGCGTCGGCGACTGATGCGCGGGTTGCAAAAGTTAAGGCGCAACGCGAGGGTGCGGATAAGGCGGGCGGTGGAGATGCTGTATGAAACAGACGCGGCAGTGAAGTCAGGCGCTGACCCCTACCTCGCAATTGAGGGATTTATTCTGCGAGCGCTTGTATAACCCCACTTCTGGGACAGACCGCAATGCAGACGCCGCAAATATGCTGCCCAACAAAGCGAATTTTACGGAACTTTTGGAGTTGCGCAAAACAGGCAGCCCAGTCAAAATCTCTGGAGTCTGGGCGGATGGCACCCGCAGGACAGGCGGCAATGCAGGCGCGGCAGTCACCGCATCCGTCAAAGCGTTTGGGACCCGTTGGCTGAAGCGGCGCGTCTGTCAGAACGCTCACAAGCCGCACGCGCGGTCCAAACCGCGGCGTTATGAGCAGTGTCGGTCTGCCTATAAAACCCAGACCTGCGTAATACCCCAAAACGCGATGCGACAGATGCCCCACAGGACGCGGCGACAGTGAGACATACTGGCTTGCCGCCACAGCACACCCCAAAAAGCCCGCATCCTCAAGAACAACAGCGACCCTGAATGCGATGCGGTCAAGGGCGTAGTTGAGTTGCCGATAATGATGCATATAAAGCGGAGTCGGCGCATCCCTTAAGTCGGCAAAAGCCCCTCTGGGAAGCGGTGCCGCCACAACAACAGCACGCTTAAAGCGCCCAAGCCCTTCCATATGCGCCAATGCGTCGGGTTCCTCATCCATTACCCGCCCTATGTCGGCAACACCCCATACGCTCCCAGGCAACTCAGTAAGCAGCCCGCTTATCCTCTCTTTCACAAAATCCAGTCTGTCCGTGGCGCTCATTTGAAGGTAAGCCTTTTCTGCACATCATAAAGAATCTGATTCATCTCTTTCTCAAGTTGCGCAACGGATGTGTTCTGATAATCCCTCTTCGCCTGAAGGAGAAGTGAGCGGCACTCCTTGAGTTGATTGAAAGCAAGACGCAATTTTGCCTGGTTCTCGGAGGCGCCGAACCCTGCCTCTTCGTAAGTCTTAAGCGCTGATTTGAAACGGATAACGGCGAGTTTGTAGCGCGCCTCACCAATTTTGCGCTTCACATCGCGCGCAGCCTTAAGCGCCTTCTCCGTCCCTTCTGCGGTGAGGAGCCTGTAAGCCTCCTGCAGTGAGGCAACAGCATCGTTGAGGATGGGAATATGCTGCGGCGCTGGCGGAGTGGCGGCGTCAATGGCACCGAAGGCGGTGGCGATAAGGTCGTTGGCTCGGCGATAGTTGGGTGAGGTCTCTTTCTCCACATCGGCAAGCCGATAGCGCTTCGGTGGAGGCGCGATGAAACGGCGCCAGTCCGCCCGTATCGCCGTCTTGTAGCGCCTCACCACAAACTTCTTATTCTTAAAAGCAGCATATGCAATTACCGCAATCACAAAGAAGACCACAACAACAAATATGGTGGTGCTCGCCACGCGTTTGCGACGGTAACGCCTCGCGTTGAAACGGCGCCTCATACCACCTGCTCCATACCTGCTTAAACCTTCCTCTACCACAACGATTTGATGGAGACCGACACCACGATTGAGGCGCCTATTATCACCGCCCCCAGTATCACCGCTATTGACATATTACCTTTTTTCACCTCTTCCCACTCGTCAATCTCCACTGTCGCCCAGGTGAAGAACTTGAGCATAATGATGATGGCGATACCGAAAGATACGGCGCCAACCAGCGCGCACCCAAACATCACAGCGTACGACTGCAACACCTGCCACCACCACGATTCCTGCTTTACCTGCGCAAGCAAATTGAGAAACTCATACATCAAACCCCTCCTCCAAGCCAACAAAAACGATTAAACAAGAAAGGAAACCCAAAGGCAAGAAAAAGGATGAAGTGGGGCTGCGTTTAGGGACTGCGCCGCGTATAATCTCAATGAGGGTTTGGGGACTGCACTATGAGAAGGGTTGCTTTAATTGTCGTTCTTGTGGCGTCTGAAGTGCTCGCGGCGCCTGTAACAAAGGAGAAGGTCAAGGGATGGTTGACCGAATTGGCGTCTGCGAGGATGGAGGGTAGGGGAACGGCAAGCGAAGGTGGTGCGCGCGCTGCCGACTACATTATCGCACGATTCAGAGAGGCGGGGCTCAAACCCGCCTTTGGCAACTCCTTCAGGCAGCGTGTTCCTGTCGTTCGTCTTGAATTGGCAAAGCGTCCCTCCCTTTTCATAAACGGCAACGCCTGTAAGAAGGGCTGGGGGGTAACGGTTCTGGGTGGCGGCGGTGAGGTGGAAGCAGAAGTTGCGTTCTGCGGCTACGGCATAAGTGCGCCGGAGTTAGGATACGATGACTATGCGGGAATTAATGTGAAGGGAAAAGTGGTTGTGGTTCTGCGGGGAGCACCAAGATGGCGAAGCAGAAAAAACCCTTTTCAGGGGCGTTCCGCAAAGCATCTGTATCTAACCCATAAGGTGAGTGTGGCGGGCAGACACGGGGCTTGCGCAGTTCTTATCGTATCGGGCTTGATAAAGGATGACAAAGCGGCAAAAGCGCGTTTTGCCCCACCTGCCGTGCGTCGCTCACATCCCTCAAAACTGCCGCCTGTTCTGCTCATCTCCCCAACACTTGCGAAGCGGATTCTGGGGAAGGCGCCTGCCGAGTTGGCGCGCAAAATTGACACTACCTTAAAACCTTCCTCCTTCATCTGCGCTGCGACACGCATAAAACTGTTGGTTCCGCTTGTGGAAAAGACAAAATACGCCGACAACATCGCGGGAATTCTTGAGGGCAGCGATAACGACCTTAAAGAACGGTTCGTTGTGGTGGGCGCCCATTACGACCATCTCGGCAAACGCGGCAACACTATCTTCTACGGTGCTGATGACAACGCCTCCGGCACCGTCACTGTGATGGCACTGGCGCATCTTTTCTGCGCGGACAACCCGCCGAAACGCTCCCTCCTGTTTGTCTGCTTCACGGGTGAGGAGTTGGGATTTATCGGTTCGCGCTATTTCGTGGAGCATATGCCTGTTAACAAGGACGCCGTGGCGATGATGGTGAATTTTGATATGGTAGGTCGTGGGATGTGGGGCACGATATGCTTTTTTGGCGGGGCGGCATATCCTCTGACGGAGCGTCTCGCGAAGGACGCCGCGCGTCAGGAAAACCTCACCGCCCGCTGCACACCATCTGCCGGATACCGCTCCGACCAAGCCTCCTTCCTGCGGGAAAACATCCCCGCCGTCTTCATATACTGCTCCATCAACCCCGACTACCACACCCCGCGTGACACAGCCGACAAAATAGATTACGAGAATCTGTGGAAGGTGATAAAGGCGGCACGGCGGTTTGTGGGAGCGCTGGCAAATTATGATGGTGTTTTGACGCCGCGGCGGCGGGACGGTCTGCCCCACCTGGGGATGTTTTTGGAGGAGCGCAAAGACGGGTTGTTTGTAAGGAAGGTGCTGCGTCATTCGCCAGCCGGCGAGGCGGGGGTCAGAAGCGGCGATATCGTGGTCGCCGCGGACTCAAAACCCTGCCGCACCTTTGAAGAGTTTGAAAAGGCGCTCAAAGCGGCAGACAAAAAGCACCGCATATCGCTGACCGTGTTGCGCAACACAGAGCGCAAAAAACTCAAAATAACCCTGCCCCGTCGCAAGAAACAGAGCAAAAAGGGTCCGAAACTGCCGATTCGCTGACGCTATTCGTCGTCAATATCATCGGGGTTGATGTAATCGTCATCGTCAGGCGGTATATCTGGTGGTAGTTCTTCACTGATAAAGGGTTTTTCCTGCTTAGGGAGATGTCCAAGACCATAACGCCCCGGCTCAATGGATGCCGCTTCTTCTTGCTGCCGCTTTTTATGAAGGTCGTAAAGCCCGCCCATCTTTGCCCGAAGTTCCTCCTCGTTCCACTCCACGACCCTGTCGCCGTAAAGTTCATATATGAAGAAGTTTCTGGGACGCGCCTCCTCATAGATGACGGTGACGACAGAGCCGACACGCAACGCCGCCGCCTCACCACGCCTCTTTGTGTGGCAACTCAACTCAAGCGATGCCCCCGCGTGGCTCACAAACCTTACACGCATCTTATAACCGCTCAAGCGCTCCCTGTAGTATCCGCCTGATGTGCGTGTTCTGGTTGTGACAACCTCACGGTCGGTAAGGAGCGCTGGAACGGCAACAGGACTACTGAAAATCCGTCCCGCTTTTATGCGCCTCCATATCCAGTATCCGCCACCGCCAAGCGCCGCCACAAACAGAAAATACAGCAAAAGAAGCACCCAAGACGGCACACCTCCCCGCGGAATGTAAACATTCTCCCGCAGAGACTCCACCGTCTGTCCTGTCTCCTCCAACCCTTTAAGAACCGATGCCGGCATAGTTGTGAGGACACTGTTGTCGGGGTCTTTGGGGTCATAAAGCGCCAAAAATTTCGCTCCTTCCCTCATCCCCGAGGTGCGCACATCACTGGCGGAGACATAGTGTGTGCCGCGGTAGGTCTTCCCGCCAACACTGAAATGGTAGTAAACCCTGTAGGAAATAACCCTTCCACGAGAATGATGCCAATATCTGCTGCGGCTTGAGCCTTCCGTTATGGCGGCGCTCATCCCCTCAATCTCGGCTTCGGCGAAACGACCTTTTTTGCGCAACGCCTCATATCTGGCAGGGTTGTCCACCGCAGGAGAGATGAAAACTATCACTACCAAAACCGCCACGGCACCCGCAAAGAACGCCACCGCCCCCCAAATTGATGCTCTATCTCCCAAAAACTTCCTGCGAACATCAGGAGTCAGCAATTCCAATGCATTAGGCGACATCCTTCCTCCTCCCAGCAACTGCAAGACAAACCCCTACACCTCCGAAGAGGAGCAACGCGCCGACAAATAGCATAACCCACGCCCCAACACCCATACCAACCACCTGCACGCCCACCAAACGCACCCTCAAAACACCATCCTTAAAGGAGATGTGGACATAGCGCCAACGGTAGTTTGCCCCAAGCAGCACCTTTTTACGCACCTCATCGTTGCTTATTAAAGCCGAAAAAGCCGCCTCAATGGTTTTGCCTTCAGCGCAAATAAGTCCACCCCGAGTCGCCGCTCTATCGCCAACAAGTCCGCTTAGGCTCCTTTCTCCTTCCTTTATCACATACCAGACTCTCTTTCCCGTCGTCTCTTTCGGGCTCCACAGAGCCAGAGCGTCGTCCCAGTGGAGCGGCGGAAGTTTCCCTTCCTTTTTGCGCAGCGAATTTATCGCCTCAAGGAGATTTTTGCACCGTTCCTGCTGTGCGGAAAGCAGTGTCGGCAGAAGAAGGCAGAGAATCAGCATCCAGCGCATTAGGAAGCCTCCAACCAGTCTTTGCGCCCTGACATTCTGGCGAGGAGCAGTCCGATGAGGGGCGCGGCTATCACCCACAACCATCCGCCAAGGAAGACCGCAAGTGGCGGATAGTCTAAGCATTTCTTGTTGCGGTAACTCTCATAACGCTGCAAACGCGCAATGTAGCCCTGTGCCTTGCAGTGCGGGCAGAACTCCTTCATAGAGGCATCCGCCACCTTCCTGACAAGGCTTAAGTCAAAGAGTTTGGGGTTGCGTTTGAGTGCGGCGACGATTTCAGCATCGCCTGCGTTGGGGTTGTTAATTTTGCGCTTCAGCACAGCGGCAACCTCTTTTTTCACATCTCCTTTCAGGCTTAGGAAAAGTTTTGCGGCATCTTTTGGCGGATAGGTGGCATAGACATATGTTTTGCCGCAGTGGGGGCAGGTTTGTCCGAACTGCGCGCGTGGTGGCGCCACATTGTCAAGTGTCACCTGTATCAGAATCACTATCAGAATCGCAGGCGTCAGGAACTTGACGAAGAAGTCCCACCATCTGCCGAGCCGCACCTCCGACACGGTGTTTATCTCCTCCCGCAGTTTGTGCAGTTTGTAGAACCAGCCGACAAGCAGGCATTCAAGGAGCCCTATAACGGCAAGTCCGTATGACTCCGAGACCCAGTGGTCTGTGATGTCAAGCCAGTGGATACCAGCCTTTGTGCAGAACCAAAGAGTTCCTACGGTGCCGATTATGCAGAGCACAGCCGCGGTTTTGGTCTTTGACCATCCGAACTTGTCCTGAATACCCGACGCAAACGCTTCAACAATGCTGAAGGCGCTATCAATTCCAAGCGTTAAAAGCGCAACGAAGAAGACGACGCTGAAAAGCGGCGCCATCCACGACGCCACATCACCCAACTTCGCCAATGCCGCAGGATAGACCACAAACGCCAGACCAGGTCCGCCGCCCACCACACGCTCCACAGGCAGATTCGCCGCAACCGCAAAATAGCCCAGTATGGAAAATACAGCAAAACCAGCCAAATAACTCGTCGCGCAGTTCGCAAACGAGGTTATGAAAGCGTTGTTGGTCACATCCGATGTGCGCGACATATATGACGCATACGCAATCATAATCCCAAAACCAAGACTTAAGGAGAAGAAAATCTGCCCGTATGCCGCCATCCAAGTGGACGGCTCAAGAAGTTTCGCCCAGTTAGGAGCAAGATAGAAGTTAAGTCCTTCAGCAGCGCCGGGAAGGGTAAAACCGCGCACCATCAACACAAGTATCATAAGCCACGGCAGCGGCACAGTCACCATCACAACTTTGCCAACCTGCTTGACGCCCTTGAATATGATGAGGAATATGACAAGCCATGTGATGAGCGCAGCGATAAGCACACCCCACGCCATACCGCCGAGTTGAAACGGACCACCCGACTTCTGGAGCACCTGCTGGTTGAAAAAAGTGGCAGCGCTGTCGGCTGTGGTTCCCCACGGCAGTTGCGCGCTGAACGAGTTCACAAGATACACTCCCGAAACGCCCATTATCATCACATAATACATAGAAATCATCATTCCAATAATAAGCGCCCACCAGCCGACAAACTCCCATCTACGATTCAGTTTGGCAAGCGACTTGGGCGCAGACCCTTGCATCCTGATGCCCAATCCGTATTCAAGAATCATAAGCGGAATACCTGCGGTCATAAGCGCAATAAAGTAAGGGATAAGAAAAGCGCCGCCACCGTTGGCATAGCACACATACGGAAAACGCCACAGGTTCCCCAAACCCACCGCCGAACCTATCGCCGCCATTATGAACGACGCCCGAGAACCCCATCTGTCACGCAACTCCACTGCTTCTCTCCCCTTAAAACCCACCAAATTCTACCCATACGCACCACTCCGTTCAAAAATTTTCAGAACTCCACCACATCACCGTTATGCCACACCTTCACCTTCCCCTTAGCCTCAACAGGAATAAGCAATTTTCTGCCGTCCTTCATCGGTATAAGGAAAAACTCCCGCCGCTTCTCCCCTTTCAGAACCAGTTTCTTCTTGCTTGATGTCGGTCTGCCAGTTCGGGGGTCAAGATACTCATATAGCAGAAACTCTCCCTGCTCAATGAAGGAACGCACCTCCCGCTCACCCTTTTTGGTTGTTGCAATCACCTCTTCGGGAAAATCCATCGCGTTTGTCCTCCATCAGAGATGGCGTTTGAGGAAGTTGCATACCGCCTCCACCATAACGATTTTGGGGCGCCCCGGCGGCAGGGCGTGTCCCACACCGGGCAGCATAAGCAATTCCGCCTTGGGGACAATGCCGACAAGGCGTTTTGCTACTTCTTTGGGCACCACATCATCGGCGTCGCCCTGAATTATGAGTGTGGGAGCAGCAACAGATGCTGCTTCCTCAAAAGGTTTCTGCGCCGCCAAGTCGGCGTAGAACTCCGCATCAAAACCGGGCAGGATTTGCGCAACATCAGGGTTGCTGCAGAGGTTGAGTGCAGGTGCAATCAACACAAGTGCTTTGATAGCATTTGGGTGGCGCGCCGCGTAAAGAAGCGACGCCAGACCGCCAAACGATGACCCAACAAGTGCGACACGGTTGCCGTCAACATCAGCCGCTCCAGACAGCGCCGAAATCACCGCCTCAAGGCACTCCACACATTTTGTGGCACCTGTTTTTGCGAAATCACCGCCTGTGTCGCCGCGCCCGTAGAAATCAAGCGCGCAGAACGCCCAACCCATACGATGCGCCATCTCACAAAACGCCTCACTCTTGGATGAGGTTTTCCTGTCGCTGTAAAGACCGTGCCCAAACAGAACCACAGGCGCGCCCTGCCCCGCCCCCCATAACTCATATGCAACCTCCACACCACCACCCGTCACAACTCTGCGCAACTCCCCCATTATTTCCCACCCCCTACAAGTCGCCCTCTTACCTTGCGCTCCTTGCCCAGAACCGTCCAGAACATCGCGTCGTTGTAGGGGGTCGGAACGCCCAAACGCCTGCCGTGCTCACATATCTTGCCGTTCATATAGTAGATTTCTGTAGGACGCCCCGCATCCATATCCACCGCCAGTGACGGTTTGTGCGGACCACCTGCCTCAAGGTAGCGCATCCAGTCATCAAGACTGTTCTCAAAAGTCCAGCCCTGCTTTTCGCCTACCGCCCGCGCCTCTTTCAGTATCTCAACAACCAGTTTGCGTGTGTCGGGGTCCGCCATCGCCTCACCCATCGTCATCCCTGTCAGCGCACATATGGGGCACAGTGTCGCATTGAGCGCCGTCTTTTCAAAGGCGAACTTCTTTATGTCGTCCACCACATCGGTTGTAAGACGCGCCTCGCTCAAGAGTTGGCATATGCGCTCGGCATTGGGGCGCCCCTCATCAACCAGCGCACCTATATGGTTGGGAGGGTTGAACCAGTTCATTCTGTATGTGCAGAAATCGGTGGCGTTGCCGGCATAGTTGACCACAACCCGTAGCGTCCGTTGCCGTCCCACAACATCCGCCAGAACATCTTCAGGGTCTATGCCGTTCTGAAACGACACAACGATTGTGTCGTCTGGAATGCTGCCTTTGAGGGTCTCTGCGACGGCGTTCTGCGCGGTGGTTTTAACGCAGACAAAGACGGCTTCGGGGTTGCCTGCATCGCGGATGTGTTTGACGGCACCGGCAGGTTTGACGGAGAAATCCCCCCAGGTCTTGCCCGCGGCAGGACCTGTCACTTTAAGACCGACTTCTGTGGCGCGACGCAGTATCTCATCTATTATGTCCACAACCACAACCTCATTCCCCGCGCGGATGAGATGAGCACTCAAAATGCCACCTATCGGACCTGCTCCAACAACCGCAACCCGCATAGGTAACCCTCCAAGAGCAAGTTGAGTTTATTTTCAGGATGGCAAAGACATCTGCAAGCCGAAAAAGGCAACTTATATATAACAGGATTGTGCGTTGCAGAACCGAGCCGAACCCCCTATTATTAACTATTAGGAGTGGGAGGTAAGGGATGAAGAAGGAGTTGCGGATAGGTGCGATGGCGATAAAAGAAGGGATTATGACGCCGCAGCAGGTGAACACCTGTCTTGAGATACAGGCAAAATTGCGGGCTTATGGCGTGAATATGCCGCTTGGGGAGGTTGCAGTTCGGCGAGGTTTTATGAAGCAGGAGCAACTTGAGGCGCTTCTTCACGCCCAGACCGCCGCACCTAAACCTGAAAAAGAACAACACCCCTCTGCAAAAGAATCCCAAACATCTGAGTCCCGCACCCACTCACTACTTCTGCCCAAAGGGGTTGTCAACGCCCTAACCGCGCTCTCCGCCCTGCTCTGTTTTGCCATATGGGGGATATTTCTCTACCGCGCCGCCTCACCCACAAAAAAGATTGTCATCAAGAAAAAATCCCACACCCCACCCAGAGTGAAATCGCCCCTTCCTCCTAAACCACCCACACCGCCCCCATCCCTCACACAACAGGAGAAAGACTTCAGCAAGGTCAAAAAACTCTTTGAAGACTGTAAAGACCCCAAAAAGGTGCTTGCAGCCTGCAGAAACTTCAGAAAGAACTACCCCAGAAGCAAACACATAAAGGACATAGAGGAAATGGAGAAAGTCTGCCAAGAGAGGTTGGAGAAATTGAAAGAGGAGCATATAAACAAGGCAAGTAAAGCGTTTGTGGACATTGTGAGCCGTGTTCTGAAATTGCGGGGTGATGAGCGCCTTCAGGAGGCGGTGGAGGCGCTTGAGAAGTATCCGGAGGAGTTTCGCGACACGGAATACTGGGGGAAGATACAGCGGCAGATAAAGAGTTTAAGAGAGCAGATAGGGCGTCGTTACGCAGACGACCTTGAGGAATTGAAGGCATACCTTGCCAAAGGAGACCTTAAAGGTGCGGAAAAATTGGTGGGGAAGGTGGCAAGGTATGCGGGAGAGGGTGTGGCGGCGGAGTTGCGGAGGCGGGTTGAGGCAGCCAAGAGACGCCCGAAAAGGAAGTTGACACCAGAAGAAGCGGCGGCGCAGGTGAGAACGCTCTTTGAAACTCACCATTACGCAGAAGCATTGAAGGTGGCGCAGCGTTATCTTGCCAACACAGAAACCGCAAAAAGGCAGAAGATAGATGTGCTGCTCGCGCGCCTTAAGGCAATAGAACGCCTATATCGCCTTGTTGCCACCCACTACCAGATGGATGTGGGCAAAAGAGTAGAGTTGACACTGTGGCCGTGTGGGAAGGTAGCGATGCGGCTTGAAGATGTGCGGGATTTCACGCTCTTTGGGCGTGATGAGACAGGACTCGTCGTGCGGGTCGGCATAGGTGAGATAGCAGGTGATGTGATTGAGGCAATCGTGGCAAAGGAGACAAGACCCAACGCCGAGATTGAACTAGGTTTGGTGCAGATGTGGCTTGACAGAGAAGATACGAAAAAGGCGCGGGAGCATCTTGAACGCGCAGAAAAACTGGGGGCATCTCCGCAACTCCTCGCCGCCTTAAAACAGAAACTCCCCGAAACGCAGAGCAGACCAAAAGCAACATCCCTTACACTCAAAAAGGTTGAGAAACTGATAAAAGACGGGAAATTTGGGCAAGCGTTGGATGTGTTGAGAGAGTTTGTGCGTGGGGCATCCCCCGATTTGAGGAAAAGTGCCGAACCACTTATTGAAACCTGCCGCAAAAACCTACGCGTCGCAAAAAACCCGTTCAGCGTTGAGTTGCTCAAACGGAGCGACCTTGGACGCGGCTTCTGCGAGGTGACATACGATTTCTCCAGCGCCGACCAACTCAACGATTGGAAAGAGTATAACTGGTACTCGGTCTTTGACCTGCACAACTCGGTATGGCGGCTTGAGGGAGGCGCTCTGCGGGGCTCCGGTTGCAGAGGGTTTTTGTGGAAAGGATATGTGCGGGGCGATGTGATAGTGGAGTTTGACGCTGTCGCACATAGCCGCACCCAGCCAAATATACAGGTCACAATCTGCGACGACACCAAAGGCAAAAACTACCTGTTCGGCGCAGGACTGGTTGAGTTGGGTCCCGCCCAAGATGTGATACGGTTCAACCAACGCTACGGCACGCCCCGCACCATCGCCAAACGCCCCTCCGCCGTCGTCGCCTTCCGCAAATACCATATCCGCGTTGAAAAACGCGGCGCCAAACTGCTCTTCTTCATTGACGGAAAGAAGGTGCTTGAAGCGCGTGCTACCGCACTCAAAAGCGGGCATATCGGGCTCTTCGCCGCCGGCGGCGTCGTCCACTTTGATAATGTGCGCATCGTCGGACGCCTCTTGAGGAAGTTGAAGTGAAACCCATCTTTATCACCACAAACCCACGCGCAAAAAGAGACTTCCAAATACTGGAGAAGATTGAGGCAGGAATCTCGCTTCTGGGAAGCGAGGTGAAGGCGGCACGCATCGGACGCGTCTCCATCAAAGAAGCCTTCGCAAAAATCAAAGATGGCGAAGTCTGGCTCTACAAAGCCTATTTCGGAGAATATCCTCCTGCGGGAAAACGACAACACGACCCATTAAGAAGACGCAAACTTCTGCTGCACAAACGCGAAATCCTGCGCTTGAAACAGAAGACCCAGCAGCAAGGCTTGACGCTCATACCGCTCCGCGTCTACTTCAACAGCCGAGGATGGCTGAAGGTGGAGTTGGGTCTGGCGCGAGGGCTTAAAAGATACGACAAGCGAGAGGTGATAAAGAAGAAAGAGCAGCGTCGTCAGATTGAGCGTTATTTGAGACGGCGCTGGAGGATGTGACAGGATGGTTACAGAAGGGCGGCAAAATATGGCACTTGAGGAGTTGCGGAGGGAACTGTTGCGTCTGCAAAACTACACAGAAGGAAAACTGCGCTCCCTCAATCGGGCAAGGGACAATGTCCGCCGAGCGGAGGAATGCCGCCTCTTCGCCGAGACGCTGCAAGCAAATCTCTCCTCTGTGCCACGCGGAGTGGAAAAGGTGAGGTTGCACCATCCTGTAGCGGGAGATGTGGTTGTGCCACTTGATATGCGCCTTGACGCGGTGGGGAATATGGAGCACTACTGGCGCGAGTTCAAGCGTCTGCGCCGCGGTGCCCAAAAAGTGGAGGAGAACATACTCAAAACAGAACAGGAGTTGCAAAAGATTGAGGAGTGGCTGAGGCGGGTTGAGGCGGGGGAGTGGGTGGAGGAGGCGGCAACGGCGGTGCGGCGCTTCCTAAACACACCAAAAGAGAAGAAAAAGCAGAAGAGACGCCTACGCCGTTTCGTCTCATCAGACGGCTTCTCAATCTATGTCGGCAGAAACGCAAAAGAGAACGACTGGCTCACACTCTTTTTCGCGTCCCCAAAAGACCTCTTCTTGCACGCCCACGGCTATTCTGGCTCCCATGTCATAGTCAGAACAGGTGGGAAGGAGGTGCCGCAACAAACGCTATATGAGGCGGCGCTCCTTGCGGCACACTACAGCAAAGCACGCGGCAAACCCGCCGCCGTCACACTCGCAAGGGTCGCCGATGTGAGAAAACCCGGTTTTGCCAAAGATGGTCTTGTTCTTGTGCGAAAATGGCGGACAATAAGGGTCGGCGTTGACGAGAAAACGCTTCTGCGCCTTCTTGCCCAATTGGAGGAGAAAAGCGGATGAGATGGCTTCTGTTAGCGCTGCTTTTGTGCGGCTGCGGGGGACAGATTCTGAAGATAACCATCCCACCAGAACAGATGGATGAAAAGACTTGGAAGACGGTGGTGGAAAGAGACAGGCTTATACTTGATGCGGTGACGCGTATGGACAGTGACGCGTTTCGCAAAGCGGCGCTGTTTATGTCCATAAACGACGACCGCCTCTGGTGCAAAACCCCGCACAGTCAGTATGAACTCGCCAAACTGGCGACCAAACTGGTGAAGGAAGGGCACCGCCTGGTTTCAGCCGAACGCAATCTTGAGGCGAGCATCATTTATTACGGACGGGTGGTGCAGATAGCCAGAACCTGGTCGGTCGTGATATTTGACTTGGGCTATCTGCTTTTCCGCAAGGGGATTATGATGCGTTTTCAGGCACGCAAACTCGCCTTTATGTCCGAAGGAAAGATGGTTGACCCAACAGGCAAGGTGACAGATATGCCCAATCCTCCGAGCAAAAAAGAGATGGCGGTTCTTGCCGAACGCGCACGCGTTATGGACGACCTCGCGGTCAAATACCTGACACAGGCGTTTTATCAGTTCAAGAACTGCTACGATGCACGCATGGAGAACGACCCTGAGCCTTTAAGATTCATGGCGTGGACGGCGGTCTATCTGAACAACCTGCGCCTTGCAGAGCAATGCTTCAAGCGTTATCTTGAATACCCCTTAAAACCCGACCAGAGAAAAAGGGCGCAGGAATATCTGGATGTTGTGGCGCGCTTGAGAACGCAGCGGGCAGGAGCAATTCCGCGCTACAGACCTCAGAGGCAGTTGCAACCAAGGAGTCTTGAGAGATGAGGTGGTTGCTTATCGCTTTTGTCGTTGCAGGATGTTCATCACTGCCACCGAAGGAGGCGTTGAGACGCGCAGAGGAGAACAGCAGGCGCGGTAGGCTTGATGCGGCGGCGAAATTCTACGAGGAAGCGGCTGATAAACTGAAAGGCACGGAACGGGAAAGAGCGCTGCTTTCTGCGGCACGCGCTTATTATGAGGCGGGACTCTGGCGCAAAGCGTTCGGCGTCTATCAAACTCTTTTTGATGAGACAGCAGATAAGAGCATAAAGGAGGAATCTTTAAGGCGGATGTTTGAGATAGCCGCGGCTTTCGTTGAGGGGCGCGCCGAACCGTCCTGGCTGGGCGTCAATGTTGGCTGGCAGGACTGGGGGGCGGAGAGACTGGCGGAGTTGGCGGAGAGGTTTCCGTGTCTGCCTCAGGCACAGCGTGCGTGGATTCTGGTGGGGCGCTACTGGTTGGGGGAGAAGGATTACGGGGAGGCGGAGAAGTGGTTTGGGAAGGTTTTGCGCGAGGCTGCGGATGTGGAGGTTCGCCAGGCGGCGTTATTCTACCTGGCGGAGTGTTGCATAGGTCAGGTGCGTGGAGTTGATTACGATGCAGGACTTCTGGAGAGGGCACGGAAGTTTTTAAGGCTCTATCTTGCCCGTGGAGGGGCGCAGGCGAAGAAGGCGCGGGAGCGCTTGGCGTGGGTGCAGGAGATGCTGGCAAAACGCGAACTCAAGATAGCCCGTTTCTACATAAATCAGGGCAGAGCAGAGGCGTCCAAACCCCATCTGCGGTATCTGATAAAGGAGTTTCCCGATACGAAGGCGGCGGAGGAGGGGCGCAGGCTCCTTGTGGAGATGGGCAAGTGAGGTGGGGAGTGGCATTGGCGATGGTGTTGGGGTGTGCCTACAGTGTTGGACCCCTGCGGCGGGGGGTGCGCATTGATGTGGTCAACAGCACACTACATAGGGAGTTGGGGGTGCTGCTGCGTCGCGCTATCACAGAAGCGCTCACACAACGCGGTCTCTCCACCGCTGATGGTCCTGTCGCCACCGTCACCATCACCGCCGTCAGAGGACGCCCAACATTTGAGGTCGCCCGCACCCTCGTCACAGGTGAAGTGACCGTCACCGCCACCGTCAGACTACAAAAGCGGCTGAAAAAGTTCTCCGCTACAAGACCGTTTAACAAATCGCAAACAGAAGAAGCAGAAAAAGACGCCGTATCGGAGTTGGCTGACAAAATCGCTGATTGGCTTACAACAACTTATTAGAATTTGTTATGCGGTCTGTTTCGTCTATAATTAAGGAAGAATGTGAGGAACGGAAAATGGAACCACCAGAAGAGATTCGCAAACACTTACTGCAACTGGGCAGGCTTATTGAACAGGTCCTTTCCAGAACGGAAGGGATACGGGAAATACTGCGTCAGATAGAGGAGAAGGGCTACCATGTCAGTCTGGGATTTGTGACTATGGTCTCGCCTATCGGGAGCCGCGAAAACGAGGAAAGACCGCTGACATTTGAGTTGAATGACTGGGACAAGAAGTTCCTGCGGGAGATAGGGATAGACTTCAATGAAGAGCGTTCTGATAACGCTGATGATTAGTCAAACGGTGGGCTGCTGTCTGCTGTCTGCCCGTCAGATGGACTGGGACGCGCTTTTCCCGCTTGACGCGGGACCGGCGCTGCTTCTGGCGCGGTTCCGCGTCGCCGTCACACTGGGCAACACAGACATCGCCTACGACTGCCTCTCCCCACAAACCCGCACCAAAATGAGCAAAACCCGCTTTCAGTTGGCGTTGGCAAGCGACTATGAGGTGGAGTATGA
>CAZPBO010000016.1:0-17245 GCA_964584815.1 uncultured Planctomycetota bacterium | reverse complement strand
CCCTACATCGCAGAGTTGAAAATGGACGGCGTGGCAGAAGATGAAGAGGACGACCTGAAGTGGTCATATGAGGGAACCCTGCCCGAAGGACTTGAGTTGAGTGAGCACGGTTTCATAAGCGGCACCCCCAGCGAACAGGGCGACTTCTCCTTCGTCGTTCGGGTTGAAAACGAAAAAAGCGGTGACAGAGCAAAACGCCGCTTCACCCTAACCGTGGTGGGAATCCAGATAACAACCCCTACATCCGGCACAATAGATATGGTCTATAATGTGGCGCAATACATCAGTTTTGACGCAGAACACGGTAAAGAACCCCTATCCTGGGAAATATCTGAAGGCACACTCCCCAACGGGGTTTCTCTTGCCTCATCGGGCTTACTTTATGGAACGCCAGAAGAAGAGGGAGACTTTCCCGTTGTGGTTAAGGTAACAGACTCAAGCAGCAACACAGACGAGCGAGCATATGTGATTCGCGTGGCAAAAGCGTCCGGCACTTTAACCATAACAACTCTTCCAACAAGTCCCGACAACGACGGACAGGTCGGACTTCCATATGAGTTCCAGTTTGAGGCAACGCCTGCAGGTCAGCACCGCTGGCTTGCCAACTCATCTGAACTCCCGCCAGGACTTACACTTGAGGAGGAAAGCGGTCGTCTTTATGGAACCCCCGAAACCCCAGGCTCCTTCACATTCTCCGTTGAGGTTTATGATCAGGCAACAGGGGCAAACGGAAAAAGCACCGTCTCCATCACCATACTTCCGATGGAGATTCCCACAACGCAACCCCAGATTACCAATGGAGCAGTGGGGGCTGTATACAACGCAAAACTGACGACAAACGGAGGTTTCGCCCCCATAAAGTGGAGTCTAACAGGCGCAGGCGACCTCCCACCCGGATTGCAACTGTACGACGACGGCACCATAACGGGTGTTCCCACACAACTCGGCGAGTTCCATTTTGGTGTTCAGGCGGAGGACGACCGTGGCAATGTGGCACGCGCCACTCTCTCTATAAACATCTCTTCAGGCGCACCCCTTGACATCCTCACACAGCCCATCCCACAAGCACAGGTCGGAGTAGACTTCGGTTCTTTCCAGTTCACTGCCACAAATTATAAAGGTTCCCTCTTATGGAATTGTGAGGAACCCCCGGAAGGATTCCATCTTTCACAAGACGGCGTCCTGACAGGAATTCCGCAAAAAGAGGGAAGTTATGTCTTCAAGGTGGAGGTGACTGATCAGGGAACAGGCGATACAGCGGAGAAGTATTTTACGATTCAGATTAACGGACTTGGTGACATAGATGTCAGCGTCTCTTCAGGGGACATCGACGGCGACAAAATAACGATATCCGCCAATGTGGGTGTGTATATAACCTTCACTGTCTCAAGCGGTGGCGTTCCACCTATCAAATGGAACGCCGACTCCCCAACGATTGATGGCATGGACTTCTCTTCGCAGGGCTACTTCTACGGAACACCAACGACACAGGGTGAATATGCCGTTGTGGTCACGGCAGAGGACGACTGTGGTAATAAGCGTTCAAAAGCGTTTATCATCAAGGTTCAGTAAGGCATTGGGGGGTGGTGCGGTGCGGTGGTTGCTGCCTTTTGCAGTCGTGGGACTTCTTATCGGTTGTGGCAAACACGAACGCGAAAAGCCATCCGCTGAAGTAGACAATCCCGGGCTCTGCTCTCACAATGTTCTTATCACATATAAACTCTACTACAAGAAGGCGCATGCGTCGGTGAGGGTGGAGTTTTCCACAGATGGTGGCGCAGTTTGGCGCACTTGCACGCGTGGCGCAGGCGGCGAGCCGACCCAGAACATCTCCGCTTCCCCCGATGGTGTCACCCATACATTCGCCTGGGACAGCCTCGCCGACATTCAGGGCGTCTCCATCAACACGCTCTTACGGGTGGTGCCTTTGGGCGAGAAGGTCGGCACCCCTGCCGTTGTGGGTCCATTTATTGTCAACAACTCCCAGAACACCGCGCCGCAAGCCCTCCTCCTTGACTACCTCAAAGCCGGCGGAAATTTGGTGATACGCTACCTCGCATACGACGAAGATGGCGATGCCGTCTCTGTCGGCGTTCAGTTTGACTGCGGAATAAGCCAATGGTTGAACGGCACTGTTGACGAAACCGCAGGAGGAGATGAGACCACCTCTCTCAACTCTTCCCTACAGGAAGAAAACGACGAATCTGACCAACTCTCCTACTGGTCGCTGCGCAACATAACGCTCAACACCTACACAGACCCAAACGGATATGTCTATGTCAAACTCTACGAGAACCCCGCAGGAACATACAATCTGGAACTCTACTCTGACAAGGACAAAACCAACCTTATCGCGTCAACCCAGACGACATCCACATCTGGCTGGCTCTCTTTCACCGACGGCACAACAGGAGTTTCGGTGGAGGTGCTTCTCAACTATGTGGGAGATGACACCGACATAAAACTGCGTTGCGGTCAGGAACATTATATTGTCTGGGACAGCGTTACAGACTTAGGGAGCGTATTTGTGCCGAACCTTTCGGTGCGGCTTTCTGTCTCGGACTCTCAGACCGACGGCGACTGTGTCAACACCATAACCTTCAATCTTGACAACACCGCTGATGTGCTGGATGCGGGCGCTTCTGTGACGGCGAATATAGGAACAAACGCCGCGGTATCAGGGGACATTGATTCAGACGGTGCAGACGAGATTCTGGCAGGATGCGCCTCCGACGCCGCCGTCATCAACTACGCCACCCCACCTTCATACAACTGGCTCTCCCTCAACACAGAGATAACCGCTGTTGCTGTTGGAGACCTGAACGGTGATACAACATTGGACCTGCTTGTGGGTGGGCAGGAAGGAGAGTGGTTCTCCACAAACAACGGTTCAGACTGGATGGAACTGCAGGGGGCGACGAAGACAAACGCCTTAGCGATATGTGACATAAACGGTGACGGCGCCGCTGATATACTCACCGCAAGGCGGGATGGGCTTCTCCTTTGGCTCAACTCCCAAACCAACCCCGGCAACTTCTCACTCGCACAGAACCCCATAAGCACACGCGAATTCAAACATCTCCTTCTTGCGGACTTCAACAACGATGGCAATGTGGATGTATACGCCTGCTCTTGCGAGGGAGATGCGGTGTTCTTGAACGACGGCAGCGGCTCTTTTACGGAGGCAACGCTACCTGACGGCGCGGCTTCAAACTGCGCCTGCGCGTTAGACGCTGACGGCGACGGTGACACCGACATCCTGCTCGCCAGAAACGACTCAAACCTGCTGCTCTTAAACGACGGCAACGCCTCCTTCTCAGAAGCCACAACCCTGCCATCGCAGAAAGAAAGAACAGAAGCCCTCACCACTCTCACTATAAACGCAAACACCTATATAGCCCTTGCCAACCGTGGTCAGAACCGTCTCTGGGTTTTATGGAACGGGCGCCTTTTTGACGCCACCCCTCTGAACCTGCCTACCAAAACTGACACCACCCTCTGCGTTGCGACAGGTGACTTAAACGGTGACGGTAAAACCGACCTTTTCTTCGGCAACCTTTATGAGGACGAAATACTTGTCGGCAGATGAGAGTTACACCGACTCGGTTCTCGCGGTGGTGGCGGAGCGGGGGCTTGAGGTTGTCTCCTTGGCAGACCTTTATGAATGGGTCTATAAACGGCGCGAAGGGTTGGGGCTCCTTGCGGCAAGCGACTTGGAAGTCCAGACAGGCACAAAGTGCCTGCGCTGGAAACACAGAGTGCGTTCAGCACTGTGGCATCTACGCAAAACAGGAAGAGCCGTCAAAATCGGTCGCGCAAAATATCGCTTCCTTCTGTAGGAAGGAGAAATGAAGGAGATAAGAGAGATTCTTGCAGATTTGGCTGAAGGAAAAGCGGTGGCGGCAAGAGCATCCCAACTGCCACTCCTTCGGCGTCCCGACCCCCCAGAAGGGGTGCTGCTCTTTCTGAAAGAAAAAGAGCAGTGGCGTCTCGCACCGTCCCGCCGACTGCAAGAAGGAATGCTGCTTGTGCGCGACATCGGTGTTGAGGTGCCCGTTCAACTGGAGAACCTGCGCTGCTCTGACGCTACAGATTTTCAACTTAACATCAAACTCCTCATCAGCGTTGACCGCGACTCTCTTGACACGCTCTGCTCTGACCTGCTCACCGCACGGGAAGAGGTGGATATCGCCCTGTTGCAGCGTCTGACCAAAGAGGCGCTTCTGCCCTGTCTGCGCAGGCACCTTGAGAAGATGGATGCGCGGTCGCTCTTCTTCGGCGCGGAGGGAGAAAACGCCATAGAGACGGCGGTGCGTGAGGCATCAGAGCGTCTCTGCTTCAAATATGGGCTGCTGCTGCGGCAGGTTGTTTCGGTGCGCTTTGGTGGGGCGGCATATGAGGAGTTGCGTCGTGCGGAAGAGGAGGCGGAGCGCAAGGTCGCCGCTGTCAGGCGCATAAAAGAACAATGCGGCGTCTCCACCGATGAAGCGCTCAGAATCGCCGCGGGTCTGCGCACAAAGGGACTCACGCGGGCAAAAGTCCTGTTCTGCGCCACCGCGTCGGGGGTAATGGCTCTACACGCGCCCGATGCCGCAAACGCCCGCCTTGCCCCGAACCACTTCAAGCCGAAAGCGCCTGTTCGCTCCGTCAGGCTCGCCCAGCACAACGGAAAAACCGTTCTACTTGTTGGCGCACCAGATGGGGTGAGAATGCTTGCCACCGACCTTTCCCTGCTCAAGGAATATCCGTTTGAAGAGGGGCGCCACGGCTTCAATGCCGCCTGCATAGTAGGCGACTCGGTCTTCGCCAGCCACAGCCAGTTTGGGCTTGTGCGTTGGAATATCGCAGGCGGCAAGGCAGAGGTGGTGCAGCACCAGCCCTGCCGCGGCGTCACATCTGACGGCTCCTCCGTCTTCTTCGCCTCCACAAACAGGGTTATGCGCTTTGCACATCCCCCCCAAACGCTCTTTGAAACAACCTCTCCCGTCAACGCGCTTCTTTTCGCCCCGCCGTTTCTGGTGGCGGGCACCAACAATGGCAGACTCTATTTCTTAAAACTGAAGGAGTCAACGCTCACTTGGTATGAAATGGGGGCTAAGGTCTACAGTCTGGCTTTAGCGGAGCTGGGAAGAGGAGATGCTGTGCTTGTTGGTGCGCGCACAGAGGGTGTGAGGGCGGTAACGCTGCTTGTGCGGGATGCGGTGGAGTTCGTCTGTGGGGAGCGGATAAGGTGGGTGGCGGGTGCAAGCGACCTTATCTTCGGCGTCGGTTACGGGCTCAAAACCCTTTATGTCTGGCAAACCGACAAGAAACTTTCCCCCCAAAAACTGACGCTGCCTGATGAAGTATACGATATCTGCCTGCTGAAGGAAGGAAGCGATGATTAAATGGGTTCTTGTGGCTGTCGCGGTGGGTGCAGGCGGGATGGGGGTCTATCTCCTTTGGCGCTATTTGAGCCAGCGTCCGCCGGCACTACCGCTTTACGATGAGGTGCTGGTTGAGTCCGCCGCCCAGAAACTTCAGCAGTCCCTCTCAAAAAAGATACCATCAGGCAGACTGCTTATGCTGCCTGTTCGCGGCGACGGCACAGGACGCATCACCTATCTCATCAGAAACGCCTTCACCACAAGTGGACGATTTGATGTTGTCCTCCTCAAGAAGGAGAAGGTCAAAGACCCTTCCATAGGCGAGTTGCTCAAGTCGGCGCTGAAGAGGCTCCTTGAGCCCAAGGAGACAAAAGCGCTGCTTGAAAGCCGCAACGCCGACGCCCTGCTTTCGGTAAAGACAAAAAAAACAGACACCGCCAACCGTCTCGGCTACTCCTTTACTGCCGTTGTTGACACAAAGAAAGGGCGCGTCGCCACCGTTTCGGTTCAGGAAGCGATGGACAAGTCGGTGTTTGATTTGCGGTTCCTCTCCTGTGCCATCCGCAGCCATTCCGTTATACTGCGTCTTTTTTACTTCATCATCTTTGTGGGACTTCTACCGTGGATGCTCTACAAAGTCTGTGAGCGCATTCTGTCGCTTGAGCGCAACTTCTACAACGGGCTTCTCTTGGGCGGTCTGACGGCGGTCGGGCTTTTCTGGACATTCTTCCTTCTGGGACTGGGGTTTTACTCTTTCTTTGCGACGGTTGCGTTTCTTCTTGCGCTACCTGTTGTGCTCTTCTACAACTGGTGGGCGCTTGATGTGATAGACCATATGAGGAGGTGAGCGATGCGGTTTCTGCCGCTTGTGGTTCTGCTTGCTGCCTGCGTTGCCGTTTTGGCACAGGATAAGGACGGTAAGAAAAAGCCGCGTTTTCGGTGGAGCGCGGAGCGTCCTCTACCTCCACCAGAAAACACCGCCTGGCGACCGCTCCGGAAAGCGCTCTGGCGTGGCATCGGTATAAAGGACATATCAGAGATAGTGCGTTTCCGCAAACCCGCTTATATGGGCGTCAGAACCGAAGAGGTAAAGGATGGCAAAAAGGTGGTGGGGTTAAGGGTGGTGTCGGTGGTTGACGGTGGCGCAGCGCAAAAAGCGGGACTGAAAAAAGGCGACATAATATTAGCCGCCGACAGCAAAAACATCCCGCAGAGCAATGCTCGTGCTTGGTTCTCACGCGCTATTCTCTCCAAGAAACCAGGCGATACCATCACCCTTAAAGTCCGCCGCGGACAGAATATAAGTGAGGTCACCCTCACCCTTGCGGACTACCCTGTGCCTGTTGAGCCACGGGAGCACGGTGAGTTTGAGCAGTTAGGATTTGAGGAACTATCCGCGCTTGACTCAACGATTCGCAACAACGGTCTGCAGGACGAGTTGGCGGAGCAGTTGCGGGCAATTTACGGGGTGACGATACGCCCATTCGCGCCGATAAAAGTCGGCAAAAAAGTCTATCCCCACCCCCATTTTCTGAGCGAGGTGATGTTTGGTCTGCGCAACCCCACAAAAACCCCGCTTCTGGCAGAGCATTTGGTGGGGCATCTTAAACTCGTTGTAAACACATATCGCCAGGACTTTGGCAAACTTCTGGGGCGTGCTGCGGATATGCTGGACTGTCCGATACAGGAGCAGGTGCGCAAGCGTGACGCGGAATTCACGCTTGAGAAGTTCCTGTCGGCGATGGAGGAAGCGCGCAAGAAGGTGGAGAAAGCCTTCAGCGGTTTGAGCAAAGAAGAGCGTCGTCAGTTTTTGAAAGCCGCCACCGCGCTTGTGCGCCGTGCCGACATTGATGAAAAACTCTTCTTCAAACTCTTCCCTCTATCCTATAAGGTCAACTACACAGCGCTCTTCTCCGCCGCCGATGAGATATTCTCGCTCCTTGAACCAACCACTATAAAGGCGGTGATAAAAAGCGCCAAGGAACAACCGCCGCCCAAAAGAAAGCCTGAAGGGGTCACTGGCGATGTGCTCTTTTATGGCGAGAGTCCTTTGGGGAAGGTGGTCGTAGGTGGTGCGGGGCGCAATGTCTATACGGGAAGGTTCGCGCTGATAATAGATGTTGGGGGTGATGACATTTATGCCTATCCTGTGGCGACAGCCAACATTACCCAGCCTGTTTGTGTGGTGATAGATGCTGGGGGTGATGACACATACGATTTTGGCGGTGCGGGTGGTGCGGCGGCGGTCGGCGGTATCTCCGTTCTGCTTGACATAAAAGGGAATGACCACTATCTTGGCGGGATGGTGACACAGGGCGCCGCGGTAGGCGGGGTTTCGCTCCTTGCCGACCTTTCGGGCAGCGATATATACAGTGCCGACAGGTTCTGCCAAGGCGCCGCCATCTTCGGCATCGCTATCCTCGCCGACATCCAGACGCGCAAACGCAAAAAAGACTCCCCCCTCACATCCTGCGACCGCTACAGCGCCCACACCTTCGCTCAAGGCGTGGGACTTCCCCGCGGTGTCGGTCTTTTGCTTGACAGTTGGGGCAACGATACCTACATAACTGCCGGCAATGAGCCTGACTTCCGCGACCCAAAGCGTGCCACCCTCTCCCTTTCTCAAGGATTTGGATACGGTATCCGTCCTTACAAGAGTCCTGTAGGGTCGGCAGGCGGTGTCGGTATCCTGCTTGATGAGAACGGACACGACATCTATATAGGGGACTATTTCTGTCAGGGTTCGGCGTATTGGTTTGCGATGGGGATTTTGTATGACGGTGGCGGCAGCGACCATTATATCTGCGGTCGTTATTCTCAAGGTGCTGGTATCCACATAGCGGTAGGCGTTCTGCTTGACCACGCCGGCGATGACTACTATTCGGCGTATTTGGGCGTGTCGCAGGGTTGCGGGCACGACTTAGGCGTAGGGGTTCTTGTGGATATGAAGGGCAACGACCGCTACAGTGGAGGATGGCTCACTGAAGGTGCGGGCAACGACGGCGCATTTGGTCTGCTGCTTGACGCGGAGGGAAACGACACCTACCACACCACAAAGCCGAAGTCATCGCAACCCGGCGCCCGCGAACACCCGTATTTGAAGTGCATGGGACTTGGAGCGCTGGTTGACCTTGCCGGCAACGACTCATATTCCGCCCCGGGGCGTAAGAACAAAGCCACCATCATACTGGGAAAAGAGGGCGGCAAAAAAACGCGCAACCGATATGCTGTCTTCATTGACAAATAATGGCTTGACGACGGCGCATATCCTGCGCAAAATATAGGGCAGTAAGGAGGGCTTTGATGCGTGTTTGTGTGGTTGCCGCTGTGCTTCTGGCTTTTGGCTGCACAATAACGCCTGCACGCGTGGAAGAGCAACCCCCAGGCGGCTACTATCCTCTCGGTATGCATAAAGAAGAGATACCGTGGCAAAACTGGATGAACCGTGAAATCCACCACTGGCTTGCCGTCTACCACAAAGAACTCGGTCATCTCGGTTACATCGGCTGTTTCAGCAAAAATTACCACGATAAAGAGAAGCGGCTTGACTGGTTCGTCGTCCTAAACAAAGATTTTGTGCCGATAGGTTGCATAACCCCTTACGGTCGCACATATCGTTTTATTTCAAATCCCAATTATGAAAAGACAGAGTATATCGGAACCTATACAACCAACGAAGCGCTGGAGCACCTCTTCGGCGTTGCAAAGGTGACAGATTCTGGGGTGTGGTATTTCCACGCCGTTCGTCCTCAAGCGGAGTTGCCGCTCCATTCCCCTATCCGCTACACGGGGCTGACCTGCATGCCAGAGAGAAAACGGGCGAAGAAGAAATGAGCGGACAGGCTGTCTGGGTTGTGGTATCAGGTATCGGCGCATATCTTGTGGGTTCTGTTCCGTTCGGTGTGATATTTGCCAGAATCAGAGGGGTGGACCTGCGCAGTGTGGGGAGCGGCAACATCGGTGCCACCAATGTTGCGCGGGCGTTGGGGCGCAAATGGGGAGTGCTCGTTTTTGTGCTTGACGCCGCAAAAGGGGCAGGACCCGTTCTGTTTGGGCGATTTGTTCTGGCAGGCTGGCTTGGCGGGAGCGGCTATCTTTTCGGCGCGGTGTGTGCGGGTGCTGCAGTTGTCGGGCATATGTTTCCCCTTTATCTGCGGCTGCGGGGGGGAAAGGGGGTAGCAACAGGTGCTGGTGCAACGGCGGCGCTGCTACCGCTGCCCCTTGCCGTTGCCGCCGCAGTCTGGGTCGTTACTCTCCTTGTCTGGCGCATCGTATCGGTCGCGTCCATATCATCCGCAGCCGCATTTATCGCCGCCTTCTTCACCATCGGACCTACCCCCCACTTCTCCCCACAAATCCTACCAGCCACCGTCTACGCACTCACACTTTCAACGCTCGTCATCCTACGGCATAAATCCAACATCAGACGCCTGATAGAGGGTAAGGAGCCCAAGATTGGCAAAAAAAGCGCTCCAGAGGCTTCTTCTGGCTGACATAGGCAACAGCGGAATTGACTGTGCCGTTGTGGTCAACGACAAAATCACCGCTTTCTTCAACGCGAGCCTGAATGTTCGTTTTGCGGAACTGGTTGAGAAGGCAGGGGAAACGCCTGAGAAGTTAGTGCTGGCTTCGGTCAACCCGCCTGTTTCGGAGCGTCTGCTGCGGGATGCCGCAGGAAGCGGCATTGAGGTGATGGTTGCGGGCAAGGACTTTGCAATTCCCATAAAATGTGGTTTGAACAGACCAAACGAGGTGGGGGCTGACAGGCTGCTTGTGGCGCTGGCGGCGCATAGACGCTTCGGTGCCTCCCTTGTGGTTGACTGCGGCACCGCCACAACATTTGACCTCGTCTCTGCCGAAGGTGTGTATCTGGGCGGCGCCATAACGGTAGGGCTTGGTATCGCCGCCGATGCGCTCGCAAAAAGATGCGCCCTCCTACCACCATCCATCTCCCCCAAACCCAATCCCCCCCTCATCGGCAAAACCACCGAAGAAGCGCTTTCTTCGGGTCTTCTTCAAGGATTTGCCGCTATGATTGACGGTATGGTGCAGCGTTTCAGGCAGACGGTGGACTTTGAGTTCTGCCCTGTTATGACAGGCGGCTCATCCGCGCTGCTTTTTCCGCTCTGCAAAAACATAGCCGACTTCATCCCTCATCTGGTTCTGGAGGGGCTTTTCTTTGCCTTCAGGGGTTAGAGGGTTCTTCTGCATCAGCGCATCAGGCGGCGCAATCGGCACAATAACCGTTGTAGCAGAGAGCGCACTGCATATGCTGCGGCGCTTCTTTGTGCCAAAGACCCCAAACCCAAACTTCCCTGAAGGGAAACTGCGTTACGGCTGGCTCAAAGAAAACGACGAAGTGATTGACGAGGTGCTCTTATGCCGCTGGGAGCGTCATCCACGCTGGTGCTGTGGGTGTGTTGAAATCCACTTGCACGGCGGAAGAGCGGTCGTTGAGCGCGCCGCAGGAATGCTTAAGAGGTGCGGTCTGCGTCAGTTGTCGCCAAACGATTTCCTCAAAGCGCTTGAGAAGCGGGGTTTTATTTCGCCACTGCAGCGGGAGGCGGAAGAGGTGCTGCTTGGGGAATGTGGGGAACGCGGGGTTGTGGTTGCCGCGAACTGGCGCCGGCTTAAGTGCCTGATTGAGGAGATAACAGCGCTGCCACACGATAAAGCGATATGGGAGTTGCAAGCGCTGCTTGAAGCAGCAGGATGTGGTCTGACAGCGGCAAACCCACCCCATATCCTCATCGCAGGTCCCCCCAACGCGGGCAAATCGTCTCTCCTAAACGCCCTTATCGGACAAACCCGCTGTATCGTCCATCCTGAACCTGGCACCACCGTTGATGTGATAACAGTCAGACTGGAGGTTGACGGCTACAGGCTTTTTGTGAGCGATAGCGCAGGGGTTTGCGCAGAAAAAGGGCTGTGGGAGGCGGCAATGGAACGGCTGCGTCGGGAAGTGCAACGATGCGACTTCGCTGTGTGGCTTCACGACATATCACGCCCCCCAACCAAAGACGACATAGCCATCCAAAACATATTTAAGGGAAAAGAGGAAACAGCGCCTCTTGGACTTGACCCCGCAAGGATTCTGCCGATAATCTCCAAAGCCGATAATGAAGCCGTCTGGCTACCAGAAGTCGCGTTTTGTGCGACAAGCGCAAAACAGAAGACGGGAATAGAAGAACTGAAGGAGGCGATGTTGAGGTTTGCAACGGTGTTGTCCTCCTACCCGTTAAGGAGCCGCAAACCAACAACAAGGGTGCAAGAGATGGCGTTAGCCTATTATGAGTGCGCTCCTGTATGGCGGCTGCCGGCTCTTTTTACGCAAAGGCAAGTGAAACTGTGCAGGAGAGCGTCGTCGGCGTTTGTGCGGGGTGATACAGACAAAGCGCGTCAACTGTTGGCAAAGGTCGTTGGAGAAGAGAAGTGAAAGAGCGCATTGTGGTAGACGAGCATCGTTTTGGGCAGATGATGGAAAGTCTGTGCAAGATGCTGGTTGAGAGCGGTGTGAGTAAAGAGGATGCGCTTGTGGGGATACACAGGCGTGGGGTGGTGATAGCACAGCGACTTTTTACGATGATAGAGCGTGCAAGTGGCGCGGCACCGCTCCTTGGTAGCGTTGATATAACGCTTTATCGCGATGACTTACGCAGCATAGGTCCTCAACCCGTGCTGCACAGCACGAACCTGCCATTTGATGTGGAGGGGCGTAGAATAATCCTTGTGGACGATGTGATATATACAGGTAGAACAGTGAGGGCGGCTTTGAGCGTGCTGCTTGATTATGGCAGACCCAAGAGAGTGGAGTTGGCGGTGCTCGTTGACAGAGGCAACAGGGAACTGCCGATTCACCCCGACTACACTGCCCTGCAACTGAAAACAGAGCCAGGCGAGTTTGTGGAGGTGATGGTGCGGGAAATTGATGGGATGGATGGCGTTAAGGTGATGACACGGTGAAAGGATGGAAGCGTAAGGACTTGCTGGGGATACGGGAGTTAAGTAGGGAGGAGTTGGAAGTTGTGCTGGCGACAGCGGAGGCGTTTGAGGGGATATCGCGCCGTTCCATAAAGAAGGCGCCGACGCTGCGCGGCAGGGTCGTGGTCAATCTCTTCTTTGAGGCGTCAACACGGACGCGTTTCAGTTTTGAGTTGGCGGCGAGCCGTTTGAGCGCCGATGTTGTCAATTTTGAGGCGCCGGCGTCCAGCGTCGTCAAAGGCGAGACGCTGCTTGACACCGCGCGCAACATTGAGGCGATGGGTGTGGATGCGGTGGTGGTGCGCCACAGAGCACCAGGCGCCCCGTATCTCCTTGCTCGTTCGCTTTCCGCATCCGTCATCAATGCCGGTGACGGACCACACGAACACCCTACACAAGCCCTTCTTGACCTCTACACAATTAGGAAGCGCAAGGGGCGCATAGAGGGGCTGACGGTAGCGATAGTGGGCGATATAAGCCACAGTCGTGTGGCGCGCTCAAACCTTTGGGCGCTCACAAAGATGGGCGCAAATGTCCTCCTTGTGGGACCGCCGACCCTTGTTCCTACGGCATTATGTAAGTTCGGTGCGCAAATCTGTTACAACCTTGACGACGCCATTGAGCGGGCAGATGTGATATATATGTTGAGGATACAGCGGGAGCGGCAGGAGGCGGGGCTTTTCCCCTCGCTGTCGGAGTATACGCGGCTGTTCGGGTTGACAGAACACCGTCTTGCGCGCGCCAAAGCCGACTGCCTTGTGATGCATCCAGGACCGATAAATCGTGGTGTTGAGATGTCGGCAGAGGTAGCGGATAGTCAGCGTTCCGCCATCCTTGAGCAGGTCTCATACGGGCTTGCGGTGCGGATGGCGGTTCTGCACCTCTGTGTAGGGGCAAAGGATGAGTTCGCTTCTGATTCGCAGAGCAAGGATAATTGACCCAGAAAGTGGAGAGGAGAAAGAAGGCGACATATTCCTGCAAAACGGCAGGATAGCGGCGATTTACCAAACGCCATCTGTGGCGGACAGGGTGATAGAAGCCGACGGTCTTTACGCGGCGCCCGGCTTCATAGATATGCATGTCCATTTTCGTGAGCCGGGGAACGAGGAGGCGGAGACGATAAGGAGCGGCGCGGAGGCAGCGGTGGCGGGTGGGTTTACCACAGTCTGTATGATGCCGAACACCCAACCGCCGGTGGATTCTGAAGCGGCGGCAGAGTTTGTGGTCTTACAGAGCCAGCGTGCGGGTTTCGCAAATGTGCTGCCTGTAGGAGCAGTGACAGAAGGCTTGCAGGGAGAGAGGCTATCGGAGATGGGGGGACTTGTTCGCGGTGGGGCGGTCGCTTTCTCAGACGATGGAAACCCCATAAAGTCATCAGAGATTCTGCGTCGGGCGTTGCTTTATGCGAAGATGTTTGACAAGGTGATAATAGACCACGCCGAAGATGCCGACCTTTCGCGGCGTGGGGTGATGCACAGCGGTGAGGTTTCGGCGGTCTTAGGGATGCCGGGGATACCTGCGGCGTCAGAGGAGATTGCTGTAGCGCGGGATATAAAGATAGCCGAGATTACAGGAGGGCGGCTGCACATAGCCCACTTGTCGTCAGCGGGCGCGGTTGCTCTGGTTCGGGCGGCAAAGGAGCAAGGCGTGCGTGTCACCGCTGAAGTCACTCCACATCATCTCACCATAACTGACGAGGCGCTGGAAAGTTTTGACCCGAACCTGAAGATGAAGCCACCGCTACGCACACGCAACGACCTGCAGGCGCTCATCAGCGGCTTGCAGGACGGCACAATTGATGTCATCGCCACAGACCACGCCCCTCACACCAAGGAAGCGAAAGAACTTGACTTTCTGACCGCGCCGTTCGGTGTGATTGGGCTTGAGACCGCCATAGGGGTGCTCATAACGCACATAGTCGCGCCGCAACACCTCACCCTGGTTGACCTTGTGCGCAAATTGACACTTGTGCCAGCACAGATTTTGGGACTGGCAACCAAAGGTAGAATGCGCCCCGGCACCGACGCCGACATCGTCCTCTTTGACACACAAACCCCCTGGCGGGTTGACCCCGAAAAGTTCCACTCCAAAAGCCGCAACACGCCGTTCGCGGGTTGGGAACTGCGCGGGCGCGTCTTCTACACCATTGTCGCTGGACGGGTCGTTTATGAGGCGGGTTAGACTATGGCACATTCTGGCGTATGTGGCGGGGATGGTAGTCGTCGTTCTGCTTCCTGTGGGCAGTCCAGGTGGTCCGCCAACATGGCTTGACTATATAGGTGCCGACAAAATGTTTCACGCCTTCCTCTTCTTCTGGCTGATGCTGCTGCTTCTGCGCTATGAGAGAGTCGGAAGGAGATGGTGGTTGGCGGCGCTTTTGGCGGCAACGCTTGGGGCGGTGACGGAGGCGTTGCAGTTATCCTCGCACTACCACACCGCATCGTTTTGGGACTGGCTGGGGGATTTAAGCGGCATATGCGCGGCGGTCTGGGCTAATGCGCGACTGCTGCCGCGCCGGCATCCAACGCCGCCAGATTCTCCTCAAGACGCCTCACCCCTCGCTCCCGCAACTCCTCCTTCACAGCGTCAAGAGAAACAAAACCACTGACCACACAGAACGCGCCCAGTATCACCATATTGGCGAACATCACGCTTTTGAACCTGTCTTTGGCTATCCGCATCGCCGCCACCCCCACCTTCCGTCCCTTAAAAGAAGGCTTGACCATATCGCTCTCATAAAGCAGCATTCCGTCAGGCGCAAGACCTGCAATATATGCGTTGTGGGCAGGCTGCGACATAGCGATAAGGAAGTCGTATCGCGGCGGTGCCAGTTCCATAATCGGCTGCTCTGACACGGTGACATCAGCACGGGACGCCCCACCCCGCGCCGCAGAACCGTAACTCTGCGTCTGCACAACAAACTTCCACTGCCGCACCGCCGCCGCCCCCAACAACCGCCCCGCAAGCACCACACCCTGTCCACCAAGCCCGCATATCCTCACAACGCGCATACTCCATCCTCAAAAAAATTTGAAGTTAACCCCAACTTCAGCGTCTTTATTGTGGAAGAAATTGTGGAGGAAGCAAGATGAAACGCGTCCTTATCCTTACCACCCTTGTAGGACTCTGCCTCATCACCGGTTGCATGGTCGCGGAATACACCGATTACGACCCCTATTACGGGGTTGAGACGAACCGCGTTTATGTCTATCCCGCCCCTGAACTTGTTGACCTCGCAATCTGGGGCGGGCTGATTTATGCCCTAACGCACGGGAGGGTTGAGGTGCATCACCACTACTGGACGCGTCCGGCAGGGCGGGTGATTCGCTGATGCGCCAAAGCGGGATTTCATCATCCCTGCGGAGTCGGAGTTTGACCCGCGCGGCGGCTTCAAGGTAGTGCGGGTCAAACCGCGCCGCCGCCACATGCGCACGCAGCACCCTCAAACGCCCCTCAAGACGCCTCACCTCCTCATCCAACACCCGCACATCACCCTCCAACTCCGACGCCTCACGCCTCAATGGTCGCACAAACAGATGAAACGCCAGCAAAAATACGCTGCCAACACATAGAAAAAACAGCGCCTCGTTAACGACTCTTTCTAATAAGCGACCCCGCATATCTGGCACGCTCACCCAACTCCTCCTCTATCCGCAGAAGACGGTTGTATTTGGCTGTCCTCTCACCCCTGCACACAGAACCCGTCTTTATCTGCCCCAAACCCCAGCCAACCGCAAGGTCGGCAATAGTTGTGTCCTCTGTCTCACCACTTCGGTGGCTTATTATCGTCCCAAAGTTGTGCTGCTTTGCCAAATCCACCGCCTCCTTCGTCTCCGTCAGCGTCCCTATCTGGTTGGGCTTTATGAGAACGGCGTTTGCCGCGCCCATCTCTATACCCTTCTGTATCCACTGAATGTTGGTCACAAAAAGGTCGTCCCCCACCAACTGAACAAGATGCCCCAACCGCCGTGTTAAAGTCGTCCACCCCTCCCAATCCCCCTCCGCCAATCCGTCCTCTATGCTGAAGAGCGGAAACTCGTCCACCAACTCAACAAACATCTCAATCATATCTTCGGTGCTCTTCTCACCGTCGGTTTCGGTTGCCAGCACATATTTGCCGTTGCGGTGCAACTCCGATGCCGCCACATCAAGCGCCAACAAAAAATGACGCCCCGGCTCATAACCCGCATTGTTCACAGCATCCATCAGCAACTCAAGTGCTTCGGCGTTGGAGCGCAACTGCGGCGCATATCCACCCTCATCACCCACACCGCATAAAAGACCACGCCTCCTTAAAACATCCTTTAACTGGGCAAAAACCTCTGTTGTTGCCCATATCGCATCCGAAAAACGCTCAAAACCAAGGGGCACCAACATAAATTCCTGAAAATCCAGATTGTTATCGGCGTGTTTGCCGCCGTTTAACACATTCACAAGCGGCACAGGCAGAAGCGTCGCATCATCTCCGCCCAGATAGGCGTAAAGCGGCTTTTGTGCGACTGCCGCCGCCGCCTTCACACACGCAATACTCACCCCCAATATCGCGTTCGCACCTAAGTTGCTTTTGTTCTCCGTCCCGTCCATCTCCAGCATAAAGGCGTCTATCTCCTCCTGCGCTTCCACATCTCTGCCCACAAGTTGCGGACCAATTATCTTGTTGACATTGCGCACCGCCTCACGAACTCCTTTACCCCCGCAGCGTTTGCCACCATCACGCAACTCAACCGCCTCATAACTGCCTGTTGAAGCGCCCGACGGCACTATCGCCCTACCCACAGCACCGCCCTCAACCCATACCTCCACCTCCACTGTGGGATTACCGCGACTGTCCATCACCTCACGCGCAAAAACTTTCTCTATCTTCGCCATAACCTCCCCTCCTTCCTTTCGGCTCAACA
>CAZPBO010000015.1:0-39200 GCA_964584815.1 uncultured Planctomycetota bacterium | reverse complement strand
GGACGAGTTTAAGGGAAGCGTTGGGACCGACGGAGACGCTGACAGCGGGCTGATAAAGACTCCTTTTCCACAGTCTCACCTCCTCCCGTCTTCTGATGCTGCGTTCAGACACATCACTGCGAAAAGAAGGTGCTGCTCCACCGGCTTTGGGGATTGAACCGTGTCCCCATCTTGCGCCATAAGAACCGGCACGCCCACCTCCAACACCGTATGCGTCTATATAACCTGTTGAGTCCAAATTCTTGTTTGCGAGATTGTCAAATGTTGTTCCTCTAGGGATGTCTCTTGTGGACGGATTTTCTTGGTCAAGTTCAATAATGGGGCGGTCTACTTCGTTGTCAGTGGCAGGGGTTTTGATGATGTCACGAACGCGGTTTTCGTCATACTGAAGCGGCGTTGGGTTGTCAGTGGTGGAAAGGTTGATGAACCGCGCTTTTTCAACACCGCCCCAGACCCAGAACACAAAGATAAGCGCCACTACAGCCAGCCCCAAATGAGCCAAAACACTGATAAGGAAGGAGGTTGACCAGCGCATCCACCAAGGTTTCCTGCCCGGCATAACTTTTTCCTCCAGAAGGCTCCGTAAATAGTATAGCCTGTATTGCCAATATGTCAAGATATTTTTGTCAAGACATTGCCATTATGGCAACTGCAGAGTGTGGGGAGCAGGAAGCCGCTTTTACTTGACAACGGCGTAACTTGATGGATAAATCGGTGGAAGGATTTTTTGGGCAAACGACCGAAATGGAGCGCTATCATCACATCTATGGTCCTGTTCGCTCGGCAAGGCTTGGGCTTTCTCTGGGATTGGACCTTGTGCCGCATAAGACTTGCTGTTATGACTGCATTTATTGTCAGCAGGGACGCACGACAAGGAAGACTTTTAAGTTAGCGGAGTGGGTTAGTGTGGATGATGTGGTTGAGGAGTTACGGGATTTTGTGGCGCAGTATCGGGGACCGATTGATGCGATAACGCTTGCGGGCAGCGGGGAACCGTGTCTGAACAGCGGTTTTGGCAAGGCGTTGCGTGCGGCGAAGGACTTGGGGGTTGCTCCTGTATGCGTTCTGACAAACGGCGCGCCGTTTCTGTATGAGTCTGTTCGCGACGCTGCTGTTGATGCTGACATTGTCATTCCGACGCTGACCAGTGCCCGTAAACGAACTTTCAAGGCGTTGCATCGTCCTGTTGAAGGAATTCTGCCGGATGCGTTGATTTCGGCTTGGCTTGAGTTTAAGCGGCGTTTTCGCGGGCGTTTTGTTGTGGAGGTGATGGTGGTTGCGGGTTACAACGACACTGATGTGGAGGTGGAAGCGTTGCGTGGCGCATTGGCAACGCTTGAGCCTGATGAAGTGCAGTTGAACACGGTGCGTCGTCCACCATCAGAGGAATTTGCGAAGGCGGTGGGGTGGGAGCGCCTGCAGCAGATAGGGCAGGCGTTGGGGGTGCCATTTTCGTTGCCGAAGAGGGAAGGTAGGGGAGCACCGCGGTCGGATGAGGCGGAGGTGGTATTGGGGATATTGAAGCGGCGTCCTTGTGGCGCGGCGGAGATAGCGCAGACCCTTGCTGTTCCGACAAACCATATTTTGAAGATTCTGCTTGACCTGCAGGAGCAGGGAAGGGTGAAGGCGAAACGGGTCGGCGGAAAGATATTTTACATATTGGAGGATATAAAGGATGAGTGACCGTTGTGAGGAATGCGACAGGGACTGCAGCGCGAAGCAGCCGCGACCTGATGAGACTCCTCAGCAGCATGAAATGCGTCGTCGCATTATGCAGCGTCTTTGCGATATCCGCCACAAGGTGGTCGTTTTGAGCGGTAAAGGGGGTGTGGGCAAATCCACGGTGGCTGTCAATTTGGCGGTTGCTTTGGCGAGAAAGCATCGCGTTGGATTGATGGATGTGGACATTCACGGACCCAATGTCCCTAAGATGCTTGGTATTGAGGGGCAGACGCTTGGAGTGGAGAAGGAGAGCATAATCCCGTTTCAATGGGGTGACAATTTGAAGGTGATGTCAATAGCGTTTTTGTTGCAGGGTCGTGATTCGGCGGTGATTTGGCGTGGACCGCTGAAGATGATTGCGATACGGCAGTTCATCACTGATGTGGAGTGGGGGAAGTTGGACTGGTTGGTGATAGATGCGCCGCCTGGGACAGGAGATGAGCCGCTGTCTGTGCTGCAGTTGATTGAGGACTTGGACGGTTGCATTATTGTGACGACGCCACAGGAGGTGTCGCTTCTGGATGTGGCAAAATGTGTGACATTTTGCGAGAAGGTGGGACGGCGTATTTTGGGACTGGTGGAGAATATGACACATCTTGTCTGTCCGCATTGCGGTAGGAAGGTGGAGTTGTATCCGTCAGGGGGTGTGGATGGGTTTGCAGCACAACGCGGTCTTAAGGTGTTGGGGAGTGTGCCGTTTGAGCCGCAGATAGCGCGTCTTTCGGATGAGGGCAAGCCTTTTGTGGTCGCAGCGCCTGAAACCGAAACCGCAAAAGCCTTCCTCGCACTGGCTGATGAAGTGTCTGCTCTTCTGGAGGACTAACTATGGCAGCCAAATACCGCACTCCACAGGAGATGCCCAAAGAAGAACTGCTTGCCTATATTGCCGACATCGCAAAGAACTGGCTCGCACACGACGGATTGTGGTTTCTGGAGGTGGAGAAGCGTTGGGGTATGGAGGCGGCGATAGAAGCGGACCGCGACGCTTGGAGTGTGTTTACGACGATAGAGGCGCGGCGGATTATGGAGCGTCTCGGAATTGAGGAAGGTGGTGGACTGGACGCGCTTGAGGTTGCGCTGCGCTTCAGAATGTATGCCCACATAAACCGCCAGAAGATAGAACGCCCCGAACGCGGCGTCCTCCTTTTCACTATGCAGACCTGCCGCGTTCAGGATGCACGCAAACGCAAGAAACTCCCTGACTTTCCCTGCAAACCTGTTGGACTGGTGGAGTATGGCAATTTTGCCGCAACAATTGACCGCCGCATCAAGACAGAATGCATCTTCTGCCCGCCGGATAAGCATCCTGCAGATGCGTGGTGCTGTTGGCGCTTTACTCTGACAGAATAGAAGCATCCGATACGCGTATAAAACGGCGGCATTAGGGGAGGCATTTTATGCGTATTGCGGCGTTTTTGCTGGTTTTTCCGTCGTTTCTTTTTGCTGCAGAGAGCCGTCTGCAGCGGATAGACAAGTTAATACAGAGGATGAGGCGGTTTGCGCGTTCCAGAGCGGAGGATAAGTGTGTGGAGGCGGTGATGCTGCTTGGTGCGATGGGTGCGGTGGAGGCGGTAGGCGAGTTGGCGAAGGTGTTAAGAAGTAGGAGTGTGGTGGTGCGGTCAGCGGTAATGGAAGTGCTGGGGACATTTGCGCTGCCTGAGACCGAGCGTGTTTTCGCAAAGGCGTTGAAGGATAGGAGCGGGGAAGTGCGAGTGTGGGCGGCGAGGGGTTTGGCGCGGTTACGGAGAGGGGGCGGATATAAGGAGTTGGCAGCGGCGTTGCGGCGTGAGACGAACGCGGAGGTTCGCCAAGAACTGTTGAAAGCGTTAGCGGATGCGGAGGAGCCGTCAGAAAGTGTGCCACGGGAGTTGATAGAGGTGCTTGTTGGGATTCTGCGTCGCAGCAAGGGGGAGGAGAAGAAACTCGCCGCTGCAGCGCTCGCCAAAGTCTGCACCAAGCCGTTTATGCGGCAAGCGATGAGACTGCTTGCAGGAAGTGAATTTGCTGAGCAGCGGTTGCGGCTTCTGGCACGCGTCAAAGGGAAAGATGCCCAGGCGCTGCTGCTGCGGGAGTTCCGTGTCCTGAAGGATGGCAAGTTACGGGGTCTGGCGGCGGAAGGGTTGGCGCGTCTTGGTGCCCGCAGAACAACTCCTGCTCTCATAAAAGCGCTGAAAGAAGCGATGGCAGACCAAACCATAGATTACCAACTGCTGCGTTCTCTTGTCTGGGCGCTGGGCAAACTGGCAACAAAAGACGCCGAAAAAGCACTCAAAGCGTTCGCCACCGTGGAAGATGAGCACGCCCGCATCATAATCGCCAGCGGTCTGCTGATGCTGGGTGAAAAAGAGATGCTTGATTTGCTGCTTGACAAAGGTCTGAAAGTCAAGGATGATAAGACCAAATTGCTGGTGCTTGAAGCGCTGGGGTGCATAAAGGCGGCGCGGATTGGGAGAAAGAGTTCGGTTGTCGGAGCATCTCCTCATAGAACGGGCGGTTCTGACGGCGCATCTGCAAAAATAGTGGAGAAAGTGTCAGGGATGGTGCCGTCGCTGAAGGACGAGAAACTTCTGGAGCGGGCGCTTTACGCCCTCTGGCGTCAGGGACGCGACGGGCGTCTGGCAGTGGTGAACGCTTTATCGGTGTGGCTTGGCAGATGCAATAGGGCAGAGGAGCCACGAATAGGTGTGGCGACACGCCTGCTGCTTGTGGTCTATCGCTTTCTGCGGCGAAAATCGCATCAGGACTTCAAGATGGATGTTGACTCGTGGCGCCGCTGGGCTTCCGCCTGGTAACCTATACATCCTGCTTCAGTAACTCCTTTGCCCCACAACACGCCGCCTCTGCCCCTCTCCCATTTGGTCAAATGGTCGGCACCCGTCGCGTTAGGCAAACACGCGTTGCGTTATGCACTTCTTGACGGTAAGGCGCCGCATATAGCGGGTGTTCAACGGTGTGTTAGCGGAAGAGGACGCGTGATGAGACGGCGTCAGCGTTGATAGCGGAGGATGGGTGAGCGAACGGCTCGCACCTCATCCAGCCGCTTCACAGGCGTTGTTTGCGGCGCTGATTTCACAACATCCGGCGTCTCCGCCGCCTCCTTTGCTATCCGTTCCAGTGCCTCCGCAAACGCATCCAGCGTCCGTTTGCTCTCCGTCTCCGTCGGCTCCACCATCAACGCCTCTTCCACTATCAGCGGAAAGTATATTGTGGGTGGATGAAAGCCCAAATCCAGCAGTCTCTTAGCGATGTCCAGTGTTCTGACGCCATGTTCCTTTTTCTGCCTCACACCGCTTATGACGAACTCATGCATACAGGGGCGGTCGTATTTGAGGTGATATGTCTTTTTAAGCCGTTCCTGTAAGTAATTGGCGTTCAGCACCGATATATCTGCGACGCGTTTAAGCCCTTTTGCGCCGAGAGCCATAATATAGCAGAGCGCTTTGACGAAGACGCCGAAGTTGCCGTAAAAGGAGCGGACTCTGCCAATGGATTTTGGGCGTGTGTAGTCAAGGAAGTAGCGGTGACCGTCATTCGCGACGGTTGGAACGGGGAGATACGGCTCAAGTTTTTCACAGACGGCAACAGGACCAGAACCTGGTCCGCCCATACCGTGAGGTGTGGAAAAGGTTTTGTGAAGGTTGAAATGCATAACATCAACGCCAACATCGCCAGGGCGGACGCGTGATAGGATAGCGTTCATATTGGCGCCGTCCATATAAAGCAACGCGCCGCGGGAGTGGAGCACCTCCACAATCTCTGCCAGACGCTCATCAAAAAGTCCCAGCGTTGAGGGGATGGTGAGCATCATCCCAGCGGTCTGCTCATCGCACTTATCGCGCAGGTCGCCGATGTCAACATTGCCGCGCTCGTCCGATTTCAACTGCACAGGAATAAAGTCGCAGAGTGCACAGGAGGCGGGGTTTGTGCCGTGGGCGGAATCAGGGATGAGAATTTTGCGCCGCTTCTTGTCGCCGTGGTCAATATGGTATGCGCGGATAAGCATAATGCCTGTCAGTTCACCATGCGCACCCGCCGCGGGTTGCAGACTCACCGCCTTCATTCCCGCAATTTCAGCGAGGCACTCCTGCAGACGCCACATAACAGCAAGCGCCCCCTGTGCAGCCTCCTCCGGCAAATATGGATGTGCCTCAACAAAACCCTCCAACCCCGCCACCGTCTCGTTCACCTTCGGATTGTACTTCATCGTGCAGGAACCAAGCGGATAGAAATGGGTATCCACACCCACATTTTCCTGAGACAGGAGCGTGAAGTGGCGCGTTATTTCAGGTTCAGGCAGTTCTGGCAGCATAAGGGGCGTCTTACGCAGAAGGTGTTGTGGGATGACCTCGTTTATGGGGCGGGGTGGCACATCAAGCGGCGGCAGCGTCACCCCCCGCGCGCCACGGACAGACTTCTCAAAAATGAGCGGTTGTGGCATCATTTCTCCTCCGCGTAACTGTTGACAAGCATATTATTGTCTTAAGAATTGGACGGTCAAGGAAAAGAGAGCAAGACAAGTTAGACTGGCAAAACGGAAGACGAAGCGTTATATTAAGTGTAGGGTGTTTGGAGGTATGCGATGCTTGCTTTCTTCCGCAGTATAGGTCCGTTTGAGTTGGTGGTGATTCTGGTGATAGTGCTTTTGCTTTTCGGAAGGCGGGTACCTGAGATAGCCAAAGCGTTGGGCAAAGGCGTGCGCGAGTTCAAGAGAGGAATAAGCGGCTTAGAAGAGGAGATAGAGAAGGCGGGGGAGGAGGAAGGCGCAAAAGGTAAGGAAAAGAAAGAGGAGAAGGTGGAGGAAAAGGAGGCGTAGGGTTGGCAACGGATGCGCAAAAAAGGCTTTCGGAGTGCGGTGTGGGAGATGAGGTAAAGGGTAGGTTTGTGCTGTTGTGGCCGCGGCGTATGAAGGGCGGGGCGCTCTACTTTTGGTTGGCGGATGACAGCGGCAAGATGCGGGCACGCTACGGTGGGGATGTTACCCCTCAAAACGGCACCGTTGTTGAAGTCACAGGTAGAGTGGTGGATGTGTGGGGAAGTTTGTGGGTTGAGGTGGGGCGTATGGCGGCGGTGACAGAACAGGTGGATAGGGAGCGGTTCGTTCCGAAGGGGCGTTTTGACATCGCCGAAGCCGAGGAGCAGTTTAAGCGGATTGTCAAAAGTGTGCCGGGCGTTCTGGGAAGGCTTTTGTGCTCCTTTTTTGAGGACAGAAGTTTCTGGGAGGCATTTAGGCGCGCGCCGGCTGCCAAAAGCGTTCATCAGGCTTACGAAGGCGGGCTTTTGTTCCACACGCTGGGTGTCGCGCGGCTGTGCCGTGCCGCCTGCGCCATATATCCCCGTCTCAGGCGGGACCTGCTTGTGACCGCCGCGCTTCTCCACGATGTCGGAAAGGTCTGGGAATACAAACTTTTCCCACGATTGGACAAGACTAGTGCAGGGCGTCTTGTGGGGCATGTGGTGTTGGGTGCGCAGGAGGTGTCACGCAGAGCGCGTGAGGTAGGAATTCCAGCCGACACACGACTGCTCCTTGAGCATCTTATCCTCTCCCATCACGGACGGAAGGAGTGGGGGTCTCCTGTTGAGCCGGCGATTGCGGAGGCGGAGTTGCTCCACTATGCTGATATGGTTGACTCGCGGGTTGCGATATATTTTGAGTCAGGTGGCAGCGGCTGGCGCTACAACGACGCACTTGGGCGCTACATTATGGTGGGAGAAGACAAGTGAAGTTGCTGCCGGCGAAGCCCGCATCCCGCATCCGACGCCTCTACTTGCTGTTTTTGTTCCTTGCCGGAACCCCCCTAACGCCGCTCTTTATTGCAGGGGCTATTCTGCTGCTTCTCTCTGAGGCGCTCATCTTTTGGTCGTATGGACTGCTTCGGCGCAAGGAAGAGTTGGCGGTCGGCGGTCCATATGCGCTTGTGCGCAACCCCGTCTATTGTGGTGTGATATTTGCCAACACCGCCTTTTTCCTTCTGGCAGGCGCAGGACTGGCGCTTCCCTGCGACGCAAAGGTTGCTGTTGCTGTCTCACTCAACGGAGTTGCCATAAATCCGCCGGTTCTTGCGGCGTTTGTTCTCTTTTTGCCGTTTTCTGTCTTCCACTATTTGCGGCGGATACGCAGAGAGGAGGCGGAGTTATCGGCAGCGTTTGCAACCGACTGGCAAGCGTTCTGCACCGAGACCCCAAACCGTCTTCTGCCGCGCTTCTGGCGTCTCCTCTCACGAAGGACATTACTTTTTGTCTGGTCAGGCGAGGTGGCGTTGCGCAACAGGGTGGCATCGCGCATAACAAAATATGCTTTATGGGGAGCGTTTTTTTGTGCAAAATGGTTCTGGTTGAGGCTTTCAGGCGGCGTTTTTGGATGGTGGGTGGCGTTCTTTGGCGCTGCTGTTTTTGCGCTGGCGCTGCTTTATGCGGCGTTTAGGCGCATTGAGGGGAGGTTCAAGCGTTTTTCCAATTGAGGGTATAGCGATGCGTCACCTTGTAGAGGGATTTCAGGAGAGCAAGGATGCGGCGGTGGCGGCGTTGAGGAGAGGGGATGTGGAGGAGGCGCGGCGGCAGATGCTGAAAGCCGCAGAATTCTTGCTTAAGATGGCGGAGCGTTCCACAGGTAGGATACGCGAGATGCGGATACGCAACGCCAATTCGCTGATAGAGCAGGCGAAGAGTTTAAGCAAGCGTGTGCAGGCGGTTTCTGATGAGGGGCGACGGGAGATGGCGGAGCAGGAAGGTGGGCGTGCCGCCAAATTTGTTGTCCGCGAAAAACCCGACATCACTTTTGACGACATCGCAGGACTTGAGGAAGCCAAAACCGCCATTATGGTTAAGGTGGTGCATCCCTTAAAGAACCCCCAGATGGCGAAAAAATATGGGATGCGTCTGGGTGGCGGTCTGCTGCTTTACGGACCGCCTGGGACGGGTAAGACGATGCTGGCAAAAGCGGTGGCAAACGAGGTGAACGCGCCGTTTTATACGGTCAAACCAAGCGATGTGCTGTCCAAATGGGTGGGCGAGGCGGAGAAAAATGTTGCGGCGCTGTTTGAGGACGCGCGCAAAAATCCTCTAAGTGTCGTCTTCATAGATGAGGTGGAAGCGCTGGTTCCGCGACGACGCTCCACCCAATCTTCCGTTATGGCGCGTGTGGTGCCACAGTTCCTGGCGGAGTTGGAGGGGTTCAGAAGCGGCAATCCGATATTGTTTGTCGCCGCCACCAACGAGCCCTGGCTCATTGACCCCGCGATGTTGCGCCCCGGCAGATTTGATGAGAAGATATATGTGGGACTGCCTGATGAGACTGCGAGGGCGAAAATCTTCCAACTCCAACTGAAGGAGCGCTACACATCCGACGATGTGGACTATGCCGAGTTGGCACGCCGCACGGAAGGCTATTCCGGCGCTGATATCCGCGCAATATGCGAACACGCCGCACAAGCCGTCTTCCTTGAAGCCGTCCAGACAGGCACAGAACGCCCTATATCCATAAAAGATATCCTCGCAGCACTGCAGCGCGTCAAACCGTCCGTCACCCCCGACATACTCAAGCGTTATGAGGCTTGGCGCAAAATCCATTAACGCTTCTTCCTCAACCAGTCAGGCAGGTCACCCCATAAGACAACCCCCATCCCGAGTCGCTTCGCCTCCTTGATGAGATTGTAGAGTTTGTTGCGGTTTACTGCGGCGGGAGCAAAAACAGCATATCCGCCGCGCCACAGGTGTCGCAACCCCTTCGCAATGCGGGAAACACCACTTATGTCCTGCCCGCAACGAACAACAACAAAATCCGCATATCCTATAACAGAACGCGCATAAGGTCCTGCGGTGTGGAGCATATCAAGTGTGACGCCGAGTGGTAGCGCACCGAAAACCGCACGCACCTCCTGAACAAACGCCACCGCATCAGCCGCCCTGACCCTGTCCACCACCACATAAACAGGCTTTGCGCGTTTCAGCACCGCAAAATGGCGCCTCAAATCCCCGCGGCACTTCTCCAATGGCTGTCGTGTTCCGCCTAACACAAAACCCACCTTCAGTCCAGCACCCTTTATCAGGCGCAGCGCATCACGCAGTTTCGTAGCAAGCGGTCCACCTTTCCCAAGCCAGTTGGACAGAAGAAAACTCCTGTCCAGCGCCACTATCGTCACCGATTTGACGCCGCCAATTCGGTGCATCAGTTGCCATAGCGTTTCGTTCTGCAGATGCCATAAACTGCCGCGTATCCACGAAACATCAACGCGCGGTTTCCCAAACTGAACACCACATCCCTGTGGCGTCGCAAACCGCCGCAGAAACTCCCCCTCAACCCATACCGCAGCCGCCACCACACCTTCCCCCTCAACACGCACCCATCCTCCATCCCCCGCCAGCACCGCACCCTCGTAAACCGCAATCTTAAGACGCCCCGCAGGCAGAGAGACCTTCGGCACCTTGCCCCGTCTTTCAAGAGCGTTGAAGACCTGCAAAATGTAGTTGCGGCTTCGCCAGTCGTCCGAACACCGTAAAATACTCTCCTTCTCAACCACAGAAAACGGTGCCGCTACTATGCGTGGCTTTCCTGAACACGCAACCGCCGCAATGAAGCGCTTCCATCGCGCTCTCCTCATCCGCACCCGACGAACCGTGCCGCCAGGTTCCGCCCTCAAAATCACAGGCTCATAACCTGCCGCCACAACCTCAACTATCTCTCCATCCGCCGCCACCAAAAAACGCCCACTCCCATCACACCGCCCAAGCACCTTGTCAACCCGCTTCACGGTCGCACGCAACCCCTTGCCTTTCTCACCCACCACAATCAACATAACCTTGTCAGGGGCAACCCTTTGCACCAGAGGGTTGCGTAGCGAGTGTCCTTCAAGAACCACCCTCACCCCTTTCCATAAACGCTCAACTCGCTCCGTCCCCCCAGAACCACCGTTCGGGCTGCCTCCAAAAATCCGCATCACAAACACAACAAAAAACAGAACAGAAACAAACCTGACCATCTGCCAACTCCCATTCACTATAATAATACGCTACTGCAGACGGATACAGATATGAAAGAGGCTGATTGGCTGCGGAAACTTTTGATGTTCCTTGATGGTGGAGATGAGCCGCCACACTGGAAAGGCAGTCTTGTGCGCATTTCAAAAGAGCAGTCCACACAGTTCTGGAACCTTCTGTGTAAGGCTTTAACGCACAAAAAGCGGCACAAGGCGCTTGAGTTGATGGCGCAAAAAGGCTTTCTGGCTTCCGTCTTCCCAGAGGTCGCACGCCTTGTAGGTGTGCTGCAACCAGACGCTTTTCACCCTGAAGGCGACGCCTTCCGTCACACTCTCCTAACAGTCGCCAACTTGAAAAAACCGACCTGCGCACAAGCCGTCGCCGCCCTCCTACACGATGTCGCAAAACCACATACATTCGCAATCACAGACCGCATCCGCTTCAATCAGCATAACACCTTCGGCGTTGAGATAATCCAGTCACTGGCACGGCGACTCCTTATGCCACCCCACATTACAGAACTTGCAACTTTCGTCTGCAAAAACCATATGCTGCTGCTTGATGTGAGAAAGATGCGCCTTCCTCGTCTTGCCCGTCTCCTCTCATCCCCATATTTTGAGCCTCTCCTTAAAATCTGGGAAGCCGACATAGCCGCCAGCCACGGCGATACAGAAGACCTCAACTATGTCCGCAAAGTGGCGAAGATTCTGCGCCGCACCCCTGCTCCGAAGCGGTGGTCGCACCCATTATCTGTCGCCGCCGCCAGAAAACTTGGACTCTCTGCTGAAGAAGCCGTCCGCGCCGTCAGAGAAATTGACCTCCTCGCCCTCCAGGGAAAGGTGAAAACAAAACAGGAAGCCATAGACTATATCCTACGACGCAGAAAATAGCATGCCATTATGTCGTGAATCCCTTGTTCTATAATGGCTGATTAGGGATAGCCTTACCAATATCCCATTTTGACAGCGATTGGTTTACATCTTCTGCATAACTCCTGTCTGGGGCGTCTGTTTTGCGCTGCATGCCTGCTAAACCTCATTTTAACAAGGGATTGTGAGGGCTGTGGTTATAGGTGGGTAAGGGATGGGGAATGGTGGCGGAAAGTTTTGGGGAGAGCACAGATGCGCGTGTTTGTAACCCTGTGTGACAACACAGGTTAGGGATGGCACAAAAAATTTTTTCTGCCCCTTGACATATGGCGTTGCGTGGTTGATTATTCCTTCAGATGGATTATGGTTCCAGATAATGGATTTTGATGGGATGCAGGCGCTAAAATGGGTGTCTTAAGCGGTCACGAACTGGCGCAGATTGACAAACAAGGAAGGATTGTTATCCCCACGCTCTTCAGACCTGCTTTGGGAGGCGAGTTTTACGCTTTCCCTGATGGGCGTTATGTTGGTTGTTTGGTTCTTGCGCCGCGTGAGTGGTTTGCGAAGATGGTGGACGAGTTGAGGCAGCAAGTGGAGCGATTCAGAGAAATAACCGAGGAGAGGTTGGATGAGGAGTCGTTGAAGCAGGCGGACAGATGGGTCGCCGCTTTTCAGTATCTTGTTGGTTGCTCAAAGATTCTGAAGATAGACGGGCAGGGCAGGGTGGTTCTACCTGAAGGACTTCTGCGCATAACGGGGCTTTCGCGGGACATGCGGGTGATTGTTGCGGGGATGGTGGAGGTGGTGAAGATTTGGAGTCAGGATGCGTGGGAGAAGTTCAGGAAGGAAGTGACACCGCATTATCGTTTTCTGATGACTCGCGGGGAATTGGGCGGAAAAGGGTAAAGAGTTGCTTGTGTGATGCCGAATTGAAGGTGGGCGGGTTAGGAGATAAGAGATGGTTTTTGAGGCTGGTTTTAAGGAGGGAGTGGATGGTTTCTGATGAGCGTGCGAGGCAATTTGTGGAGGTGAGGGATGCGGTAAAGCGTTTTGAGTCCACGCATGACTGGAGTGAGCGAGAGCGCATTTTAAGCACGGTGAAGTCTACCCTTTTGTCGTTTGTGAGGGTTTTTGTTGGGGTTGCGCGAACAGTTTCCCAGCGTGCTCATATGCAGCGGACTCTCAACCCTACACAGGCTATGATTGAGGTGTCTCCCACCGTGTGGTTTATGCTCAAGTCTATGGAGAGCGTGGTTCGCAGCAAGAGGGAGCGCGACGAATTGCGTCGTCTGCTTGACGATTTGGACAGGATGCACCGTTCCAGCAAGGTTGAGGCGCACAGCGACGCCGAGCGTGCCGATGATATCGTCGGATAATGCGGGTGGGGCGATGCGTTACATCCATCGCCCGGTTATGCTCAAGGAGGTAATTCATTATCTGCAGCCTAACCGTGTTGGGTTGTATATTGACGCAACTTGTGGCGAGGGTGGACACAGTGAGGCGATTCTGGACAGCCTTCATCAGGAGGCTTTCCTTTTATGCGTTGACCGCGACCCAGAAATTCTTGAAGTAGCCCGGCAAAGGCTTGGTTCTGACCCCAGAGTTTTCTTTCTTCACGCCTCATATGCTGACATCAACGCTTTCCTTGAGGAACGGGGTGAGCGCGCGATGGGGCTTCTCCTTGACCTTGGTGTTTCAAGTTATCATCTTGAGCATCCCGAAAGAGGTTTTTCCTTCAGTTCGCCTGTTCTGGATATGCGCTTTGACCGCAGCGATGGGGTTGACTGTTTAAGTTTTCTACAGAGGTTGAGCCAGAGGCGTCTTGAAGAGATTCTGCGGGAGTTTGGGGAGGAGCGCAAGGCGCGTTTTCTGGCATCTCGCATATATCAAGCGCTGCGGCAGCAACGCATAACATCCGCCGCCGACCTATCATCGCTTGTTGAAAAAGTCCTACCACGCCGAGGACGCTTGCATCCAGCCACACGCCTCTTTCAGGCGCTCCGCATCGCTGTTAACCGCGAACTCCAGCATCTTGAAACTCTCCTTCGTCTGCTGCCTTCGCTGCTCGCTGCCGGCGGACGCTTTGTTGCCATATCCTATCACAGCCTTGAGGACAGGCTGATAAAGCAGTGGATTAGGAGATACGCCGCCGAAAGAGTCCTAAAGATTCTGACGAAAAAAGTGGTGAGGGCATCTGCTGAGGAGGTTGCCGTCAATCGGCGAGCGAGGAGCGCGAAGTTGAGGGCAGCGGAGGCGCTTGTATGATTTTTTGGCGAGTTGCTGTCTGTGTTGTAGCATTTGTGGTTTTTGGTGTGCTGGTTTGCGGGGTGCGTTGGCGTCTGGTGGAGGCACGCTACAGCAAGGCGGCGCTTGTGGAGCGCTACCGCACCGTTCGCGAGCGGATAAGAACAACGCAAGCGGCGCTGCAGCGGTTGCTCCGCCCTGAGCGCCTCCGCGAAAGCGCACAAAAAGCCGCCCTCACACACCACCCAGGAGCGGGAAGATGAAACGCGTATTTGTAGTGGCTGTCCTATTACTTGTTGCCTATTCTGCCCTTGCGCTGCGCCTTTTCCAACTTCAAGTCCTCTCACACAGGCACTATTCTGCACTTTGCAATGCGCAGCGAAGGGGACGAGAAGTTCTGCCCGCCCGTCGTGGCGACATCTCCTCATCCGACGGCATCGTTCTGGCACGCTCTATCCCCTCCTTCGGACTCTTCATTGACTCCGCTTTCGTTGAAAACGCCACATCTTTGCTTGCCATCCTCAAACCCATCTGCCACCTTTCCAGACAGGAAGTCGCGCGAATCCTGCGTGAAATAAAGGGGAGGAAGCGCTTTATATGGGTGCGCCGCCACATCACCCCTAAGCAGCGTCGCATAATCAGAGCACTCAAACTCCACGGAACCTTCTTCACATCGCTTTGGCGCAGGGTTTATCCACTCGGGTCTTTCGCCGCGAATGTCTTGGGATTTTGCGGTATTGATGGTCAGGGGCTGGCGGGCGTGGAGTTTTGGGCGGAGCGGTGGTTGCGGGGACGCGATGGACTCCACATCTTTGAGCGCGACGGCTGCGGCAGACGCCTCTTCGTTGACGACCAGTTCAGACCACCTGTTGACGGCGCAGAAGTGGAGTTGACCATTGACGGGGTGGTTCAGGAAATAGCCGAGCAAGCCGCACAAGACGCCTGGCTTAAGTGGAAACCGAACTGGGTCGCTGTTGTGGTTGCGCAACCCCATACAGGATTTATCCTCGCATACGCCGTCCGCCCATCTTTTGACCCCACCCGATGGTCATCCTTCCCACAAAAAAGTAGGCGCAACCCCGCAGCAGAGTTCGTCTACGAACCCGGCTCCACCTTCAAACCTTTCACCTTTGCTATGCTCCTGCAGGAAAAACTTGTCAGACTGGATGAGAAGATTGACTGTGAAAAAGGGGCGTGGCGTATAGGACGACGCATTCTGCACGATTACCACGGTTATGGTGTCTTATCGGTTCCTGATGTTCTGGCAAAATCAAGCAATATTGGCACGGCAAAACTTGCCCTGCGTATTCCCCCTGACCACCACCATAGGTGGCTGCGGCGCTTCGGCTTCGGACAGAAAACAGGTATTGAGTTGCCGCACGAGGAAAGCGGAGTCTTAAGAGATGTTTCAAGATGGTCACGCTACAGTCAGGTCAGCCTCGCTATGGGGCAGGAGGTGGGGGTCACCGTTCTGCAGATGGTGAGGGGTTTTTGCGCGATAGCGGCAGACGGGGTTCTGCCCTCGCTCCATATTGTGCGCCGCATAACGGCACCAAGCGGGAAAATCCTCTATCAGGCACGCACCAGAGGTAGAAGGATAATTGACTCCGATGTCGCCGCCACACTCCGCGCACTCCTTGCCCGTGTCGTTGAAAACGGCACAGGCAGACGCGCCAAAAGCAGACTCTTTACCATTGCCGGTAAAACAGGCACCGCCCAGAAACTTGACAGAAAAACAGGTCGCTACAGCCAAAAAGACTATGTGGCGTCGTTTGTCTGTATGGCGCCGGCAAAAAGACCGAGAATCGTTGTGGCAGTGGTTGTTGACACGCCCCGTGGGAGAAGCCATTTTGGCGGAACGGTCGCCGCCCCATTTGCCAAAACGGTCGCAGAACAAACACTGCTCTATCTCGGTGTCGCCCCCGATAAGGAGGAGAAGCATGCAACTGAAAAGGCTCTTAAAGGGTCTTGCAGGAAGATGGATAAAGAAGCCCGCGCAAGAAACCGTCACCACCGCTGATTGCGATAGCAGACGCATCAGGGACGGAGCCCTTTTTGTTGCGCTGAAAGGTGATGCGGTGGACGGGCATCTGTTTGTGGATGAGGCGGTGAGGAGAGGCGCGCGGGTTGTCGTCGCAGAAAAGGTCGTTGATGTGCCTGACGGTGTGGGGCTTTTTGTGGTTGAGGACGGTCGCGTCGCCGCTGCGAGCATCGCCGCCGCCCTCAACAACCATCCGTCAAAAAAACTCAAGATGTTTGCCGTCACAGGCACCGCGGGCAAAACCACCACAACGCTTCTTATTCGCCACATTTTGAACTCCTGCGGCATTCCCTGCGCCGCACTCACTACCATCTCCTACTACACCGCACCGCAGCCTCATCCTTCCCACAACACAACCCCAGGTCCCTTCCGCCTCCACGCACTTCTGCGGGAAGCACTGCAGAACCGATATCGTGCCTGCGTTATGGAAGTCTCAAGCCACGCCATATGCCAGAAGCGTGTTCTGGGAATTGATTTCTGCTGTGCCGTTCTGACTAACATTGCCTCCGACCATCTTGACTATCACAAAACGCACGCGTCATACAGGGCGGCAAAGCGACGCCTTTTTGAAACGCTTCCCTCCGATGCTTTTGCTGTTTTGAACGCCGATGATGACTGGTTCTGCGAGTTCCGCCACGCATCTACGGGAAAAGTTCTGTCATATGGTCTATCAGGCGGGGACATACGCGGCAGGCTCCTGTCAAGCGACCTTGACGGCATTCTGGTTGAGGTAAAGGTGTGTGGTCGTGTTGATAGGGTTAAGGTTCGGCTTGTTGGCAGGCACAACGCCTATAATGTGCTGGCGGCATTGGGGGCTGCGCTTTCTGCAGGCGTAAGATTTGAGGATGCTGTTTCTGCGCTGCGGGGTTTTGGTGGTGTGCCTGGGCGTCTGGAGCGGGTTGGGAGTGGTCGCCCTGCGGTTTTTGTGGATTTTGCGCACACCGAAGGGGCTTTAAGGGCTGTGCTGACGGCGTTGCGCCCCCTTGTCAAGGGGCGTCTTGTAGTGGTTTTTGGCTGCGGTGGCGACCGAGACAAAACCAAAAGAGGCAGGATGGGAAGTGTCGCTGAGTCGCTTGCCGATGTTGTTGTCGTCACAAGCGATAATCCAAGGAGCGAAAAACCCGAGGCGATAATTGCCGAAATATTGGATGGAATGAGGCATCCGGAGCGTGCGTTGGTGGAACCCGACCGCCGCGCCGCTATCCTGAAAGCCCTCTCACTTGCCCGACCCGACGATGTGGTCGTTGTGGCAGGCAAAGGGCACGAAAGGGTGCAGATTGTGGGTAAACGCCTTATTCCGTTTGATGACAGAGAAGTGGTGAGGGAAGCGCTTGAGAGGTTGGATTCGGCTAAGAGAGGTCGGTGGGTGGCTTAAAGTTAAGGTTCCCTGCTGGGTGTGGGGAGCCGCAGAGGGCGTTGTTACGGACTCCCGACAGCGGTGCGAACGGAAACTTTTTGTGGGGCTTCGCGGTGAGCGTTTTGAGGGTTCTGCGTTTTACAAAACGGCGCTTCTTAAGGGAGCAACAGGGGCGCTGGTCTCATCAGGGGCGGCGTCGCTGCCTTGCGGCTTCCATAAAGTCCTGGGGCGTCCTGTTCTTGTGGTGGAGAACGCCAATGTGGCTTTTCTACGCCTTGCCGCCGCATATATCAGAACGCTTCACGCAAGGGTCGTTGCTATAACTGGCTCCTGCGGCAAGACGACGACCAAGGAGATGCTGCGTGCGATTCTGTCTGGAAGACGGGCTGTTGTCGCACCTGCAAGCCACAACAACTTCGTCGGTGTTCCTCTGACCATCCTCAATACTCCGCCTGATACAGAGACGCTTGTTCTTGAATTCGGCACCAACCATCGCGGCGAGATAAGGAAGTTATGCGGTGTTGCTCCGCCTGATGTGGCGGTTCTGACCACAGTCGCACCTGCCCATATCGGCAATTTCCCCTCCCTGCGTTCACTGTGGCGCGAAAAGACCGACATCATCCGTTACGCAAAGCCCTCCTGTGTTGCACTGGTGGGGCAACTTCCTTGGCGCGGTCAGGTTCCACGCCCACCAAAAGGCATCCTTGTGAGGGTGGACAAGGCAGAAGTGTTTGATAAGGTGGTGGAGCAAAACGGGCTACTGCTTGTGCGGGACGGGGAGAGGGCGCATTTGGATGTGTTTGGGAGCCATTTTGGTGATTGTGCGGCGCTCGCGGTGACCGCCGCCACCTATCTTGGCATTCCCCCAAAGGAGGCGCTTCAGCGGTTGGACGGTTTTATGCCGCCGCCTATGCGAATGCAGAAACTATCCGTCGGCGCCGTTCTGCTGGTGCTTGACTGCTACAACGCCAACCCTGCGAGTGTGGCGGCGGCGCTTGGGTGGCTTAAAACGCGTCCGCCACGCAGGTTCTTCGTCTTCGCAGGGATGGCGGAACTGGGACGCTACAGTCTGCGGCTCCACAGAGAGGTGGGGCGTCTTGCCACCCGATGCGCCGACTTCATCGTTGGGGTCGGCGAGACAGCCGCTCCTGCCGTTGAGGCATCTATAAGGGCAGGCGGAAAAGCCAGACTTGTGGCGACGCACGAAGAAGCGGCTGATATGCTCGCCACTTCCGCATCCGCAGGAGACACAATCCTCCTTAAGGGAAGTCGCTTTTTTATGTTGGAGAGGATTGCAGGGCTTCTTGAGAAACGACTGGAGGGAAGAGGATGTTCTGGTTCCTGCATCGCTTGAGTGAGACATCAGTGTTCAACCTTATGCGTTATGTGACGGTGAGGGGAGTGCTTGCAGCGGGTTTTGCGTTCTTTGTCAGTGTTGTTCTGGGACCACGGCTGATTTTGTGGCTGCGACGCCGCCGCATCGGTGAGGAGACCACTAAAACAGATTCAGAGAAACTGAACAACCTGCACGGCGGCAAGAACGGCACCCCCACTATGGGCGGCTTGATGATTGTCTGGTCAACGCTTATAGCGTCACTCCTCTTTGCTCGTCTGGTTATGCCTGTGGTGACGCTGATGCTTGTTCTCTGCGGTATGGCGGCGATAGGCTTTGCCGATGACTGGATTAAACTGAAGAGCACGCGCAAGGGGATGCGTGGGCGCACAAAGTTTTTGCTACAATGGGTAGTGGGTTTTGCTGCTGGTGTGGTTCTTTATGCGACGCTATGTGTAGAGGCGCCGCATACGGGTGTGGCAGGCGGCTCTCCTGCCAGCGCAGTCTTTTTCCCGTTTCTAAAGCATTGGTATCTCTATCTCGGCGTGGGATTTGTGGTGTTTGTGGCGTTTGTGGTGGTTGGATTTTCAAACGCTGTGAACCTAACGGACGGGCTTGATGGGCTTGCGGCGGGGAGTGCGGTTTTCTGTGCTGGGGCGATGACGGTGGCTGCGTATTTGGCGGGGCACAAGGAGTTGGCGGAATATCTTTTTATTCCGTATGTGGCGGGTGCGGGCGAGGTAGCGGTTGTGATGGCGGCACTCTGTGGGGCGCTGCTCGGTTTCCTTTGGTTCAACTGTTATCCTGCGAAGGTCTTTATGGGCGACACCGGGGCTTTGGCTGTGGGGGGCGTGCTGGGTGCGGCTGCTGTCGCCACAAAACAGGAAGCCGTGCTGCTGTTCGCCGGACTTGTCTTTGTGGTTGAGACAATAAGCGTTATGCTGCAGGTTCTTTCTTTTAAGTTGACAGGGAAGAGGATATTCCGCATAGCGCCACTGCATCATCATTTTGAGTTTTCGGGGCAGCACGAGAACGCCGTGACGGTGCGGTTCTGGATTGTGGCAGCGTTTTGTGCGCTTTTTGCCCTTGCTACTCTTAAGGTGCGCTGACTATGTCGCGGGACACGCAGATGCTTTTGAGCGTTGTTGCTCTTCTTGTGGGCATCGGCGCTGTTATGGCTTTCTCAGTCGCAGGTCCTCCCAAAGGGCTTGTTCACCCAGCCTTCAGCCGCCATCTCCTTTACATCGCTTTGGGCATACTCTGTGCTTACCTTCTTTTTCGCGTCAATCCGTCGTTTCTGGTCTCAAACGCCCATCTTATTCTGTTTGGTATATGCTTTTTGTGCCTTCTGGTTTTCATCCCTGGGGTAGGTGTTCGCGTCCGCGGGGCGGCGAGGTGGCTTGCAGTTGGTCCTTTCCGCCTGCAGCCATCAGAACTTGCCAAGGTTGCTGTTGTGCTTTATGCGGCGCGTCTGGCTAACAATCCCCCTCAAACCCTGCGCCAACTCCTCAAAGCGCTAATGCCACTTGCTCTTCTCTGCCTTCTGGTGTTTGCCGAACCCGACCTCGGCACGGCGGCTTTCCTTGCTCTTTGCGGCGGAATGCTTATCTGGTTTGCAGGTGCGAAACTGCGGCAGTTGGCTTTGCTTGCGTCTCTGGCTGCTGCGATTGCCACCCCTGTTGCTTTCCTGAAGTTTGAGCATGTTCGCGCAAGGCTAGGCGTTTTTGCCAACCCTGAAGGCGACCCGCTCGGACGCGGCTACCAACTCCGCCAGTCCCTGATTGCCGTGGGGTCAGGCGGTGTTGCGGGAAAAGGTCTGGGTGCATCAGAGCAGAAACTATTTTTTCTGCCTGACCGCAACACCGACTTTGTCTTTGCCATTCTGGCTGAGGAGACAGGTTTCTTGGGCGCTGTGGCGGTTGTGTCGCTGTTCTGCGCCTATCTTGTTCTGGGGCTTAAGATAGCATTACGGGTTAAGAGAGGCGATTTGCGGATTCTCGCCGTTGGGTCTGCTCTGATTATTCCTCTGCAAGCCGCCATAAATATTGGTGTCGTCACAGGTTCCCTGCCCACAAAAGGGATACCTCTGCCTTTTCTCTCCTTTGGCGGCTCCTCACTTGTCGTTTCACTTCTCTTTGTGGGATTGCTTGCAAGGCTTGATATGGAGGGGGCAGGATGCGGATTGTCGTTGCAGGAGGCGGAAGTGGTGGGCACCTGATACCGCTTCTTGCGGTTGTGGAGAGGCTGCGAAAGCGGCAGGATTTGGATGCGGTGGTGGTCTGCGGGAGGCGTGAAGCCGAAACCCGTGCGGTCAGGCTTTTTAAGGCAAGAACTCTTCGTATAGGCGGTGATGGACGCAGCCGCATCAAACGCCTAATGCAGATGGTCTTCCCGCTACTTGAGCCGAGACTTCTGCGGTCTGTGGCAGAGTCTGTGGCGGTTCTAACATCAGGCTCATATGCATCGGTAGCACCAACCCTGGCGGCGCTTCTGACGGGAAGACCTGTTTTTCTGGTGGAGCCAAACGCTGCGCCCGGACGGTTTACCAGGTTCTTTGCACCCGTCCTCAAGGTCGTGTTTCGTGGCTGGTCTGGAGAAAAATTGGGGAAGCGGGATGTGGTGACAGGGGTGCCGCTGCGCAGTCAGATGGTCAGGTTAAACAAAGGTGATGCACGGAGGCGGTTGGGTATTCCACAACGCGCAACCGTTCTTCTGGTTCTGGGCGGTAGTCAGGGCAGTTGCGCCCTCAACGGTTTCGCGATGTGGCTTGCGCCGCAACTGCTGCGCATCTTCCCGAATCTGTTTATCCTGCACGCCGCAGGGGGAGAAGCCGAAAAGGTGCGAGCGGTTTATCGCCGCTCTGGCGTTGCCTGCATCGTCAACCGATTCTGCGAGAGGATATGGGAGTGGTATAGTGCGGCGGATGCGGTGCTATGCCGCGCGGGCGCCTCAACCTGCGCGGAGGTGGTGACATTCGGACTGCCAGCAGTCTTTGTGCCGCACCCCGGTGCGTTGGAGCATCAGCGCCTCAACGCCCAAGCCGCTTTGCGGGAAACAAAAGGCGTTATCGTTGCACAGCGCAGGCTGGCTATTGATGGTCCCGCCGCAGTAGTGGAAATCCTGCGAACAAGAAAACCAAAACCTTGCAGTAGACACCTTAAAGCCGCCGCAACTATCGCCGAAAAGATGATGGGAACACTTTATGGAGGGGTTGCCGCATGACCAAAACCGCAAAATTCCTCGTCATCGGTGCGCTTGCAGTCCTTTTCTCGGTCTGCGTCCTTTTTGAAACGGCTACGGAGAAGCAGATTCCGCTGACTGTCTCAAAAAATTCATCTTCCCCGCTTCAGCCTGGCATCAGCACATCAGGCACCCAGGTTGTTGAGAAAACCGGAATGACGGTTCCGGATGTGATTGTTGAGGCGGAACTGGAGCCTGAACCAAAACCTGTAACGCAGAACACGCCTTCAGAAGTTGTGGAGAACCCCGAAGACCAGGTGGTCGCACCTGTTGAGACATCCTCTGAGGAGGCAAAGCGGCAGGAAAGCATAGAAGCGCCGTCAGATGGTGGCAGAGAGCAAGGTAAGCGGGAGGATGGTTCGGCGAAGGTGCGCACATATGTGGCGCGCAAGGACGACAGTTTCTGGAAAATAGCGAAGCGGATATACGGCAGTGGTGCGAAATGGCGCAAAGTCTGGCAAGCGAACCGCGATATCTGCCCCCGTCCGGGAGATTTGCGTCCCGGTATGAAGTTGGTGTTGCCAAAAGATGCGCCGGCTGACAAGGTCGCAGCCGCAGTAGAAAAACCCTCTATCAAACCGCGCCCCACCCCAGGACACTACTACATCATAAAAGAAGGGGACATTCTGGGCAGGATAGCCAAAACTGCTTATGGTCGTTCGCTCTTCTGGCGCAAGATTTATGAGCGCAACAAAGAGGTCATTCCTGACCCCAACAGCCTGCGCACAGGGACAAAAATCTTCATCCCCCGTCTTGGAGACTGATGCGGTGTCGGTAAGCAGAATAGTGCAGATGAGGGTGCTATTTCGGAGGCTGGTCTGGCAAAGGAAAAATCCCCAGACCTGGCGGGGTGCTGAGGGTAAGTTCGTCCTGACCGTTATAACAAGCGGCATCGCCGCGTTTGCCGTGGCGTATTTTGTGCTGTGAAGGAGACAACAATGTTTGGTGAGGGACCCGTTCATATGGTGGGGGTAGGCGGCAGCGGGATGGCGTCGCTTGCCGAGTTGCTTATGCAATGGGGTGTGCGCGTGAGCGGGTCGGATATGGCAAGAGGGGACAGTTTCTGGCGACTTTTGAACGGCGGCGCAAGGCTCTGTGTCGGGCATAATGCCCGCAATCTGCCACCCGGATGCCGCCTTCTTGTCCACTCCGCCGCCGTTCCGCAAAACAACCCCGAAATCGTCGCAGCGAAAAAACGCAATATCCCAGTCCTTAAATACTCCCAAATGCTCGGTTTAATCTCCCGTCATTTCCGCACCATCGCCATCGCCGGAAGTCACGGCAAAACAACCGTAACCGCTATGCTGGTGAGGGCGCTCCACGACGCTTTCTTCCCCTGCTCTTTCGTTGTGGGAGGTGAGGCATATCAGTTGCGCTCTCTTCCTCGCCCGCCAAAAGCACCATTCTTCGTCACCGAAGCCTGCGAGTTTGACCGCTCCTTTCTCAATCTCCGACGCTCTGTTGCCGTCATCACAAACATTGAACCCGACCATCTGGACTACTACGGCACAGAGCAAAACCTCTTTAAGGCTTTTTATGAGTTTGCGTCAGCAGCAGAAGAATTTGTCGTGCTGAACGCCGACGACGCCAACTGCCGTCGTCTGGCAAAACGCCTGGGCAGGCGTGTGGTCACCTTCGGGCGTGCAAAGGATGCAGATTTTCGCATCCTTCATTCAGATAACGCAGGCAACCTCACGATTTCCCATCGCGGCGACACAACAGTTATGCGCCTCTCCGTCATAGGAAGGCATAATTGCTTCAATGCAGCGTGCGCTTTTGCGCTCCTTTCCACGCTCGGGTTATCGTCCTCTGCTGCGGCGGCATCCCTTTCCACTTTCAGGGGAGTCGCAAGGCGCCTGCAGGTGATAAGCCGCTTCTCCCCTGTCGTAATTGACGACTACGCCCACCATCCCACAGAGGTAAAAGCGGTTGTGCGCACCGTAAAAGAGACTTTCCCGCCAAAGCCTCTTTTTGTCTTCCAAGCGCACCAACATTCACGCCTTCTGGCGCTCTTTGACGACTTCGTTACGGCTTTTTCAGATGCGGATGATGTTCTGCTTCTGCCTGTCTATTCGGTGCGGGAAGGGAGTGATGTGCGCTGCAAGATAAACCACGGTGCGTTAGGCGCGGCACTTAAAGCAAAGGGGCTGCGCGTTCGCGTTGCCACATCCTTTGAGGACGCATATGAACTTCTGCGCCGCGAAGCGGATGCGTTCTCCGCAGTTTGCTTTATGGGCGCAGGAGATATATACCGCCTCGCACGCGGCTTCGCCGCAACCTTGAAATCAAAAGCACCAGAAAGGGCACGCTATGCCGGTTGACCTTGTCTGTGGCGCTACAGGTGCCGAACTGACGACCCTGTCGGTTGGTGGGCAGATAGAACACCTCTATTTGCCGCACAGCGTAGACGATTTGGCAGATGTTTGGGCACGACTCAACGCCGAAAGCCGCCGTCCTTTCCTTATCGGTGCGGGCTCAAACCTTCTGATTTCAGACAAAGGGATAGCGTCTCCTGTGGTCTCAACAAGGAGGCTGGTAAAGGTTAGATTTGAGGATGATATGGTGGAGGCGGAGGCGGGGTTAGGTCTGCAAAGGCTCGTTAAGATGTGTGCGGAGAAGGGTTTGAGCGGCATTGAGGGGTTGGTGGGGATACCCGCCAGTATCGGGGGGGCTGTGGCGATGAACGCGGGCGGCAAATGGGGCTGCATCGGCGATGTTGTGGAGAGCGCCGAATTCCTCCTGCCAAACGGAGAGTTGGTCAGACGGAATCGCTGTGAGATGCACTTCTCCTACAGACACGGTCCACAAAGGAGGGGCGAGGTGATAACCCGCGTATGGTTGCGTCTTGAGCGGGCGGATGCGGAGGAGGTGTGGGCAAAGATGCGTGCGATTCTGCGCAAGAAGGTAGCAAGGCAGCCTCTTTCGGCGAGGAGCGCGGGGTGCGTTTTCAAAAATCCTGAAGGATTTTCGGCGGGATATCTGATAGAGCGTGTGGGGATGAAGGGGGCGTGCAGTGGGGGCGCGGTGGTGAGCAGACAGCACGCAAACTTCATTCTGAACAGAGGTGGAGCAAAATGCGCCGATATTCTGGCTTTAATGCGTGAGATTGTCCGCCGCGTTGAGGAGTGTTTCGGCATAAAACTTGAGCCGGAGGTGATAAGAGTTGGAGGGTAGGTGGATGCTGCCGCGAGTTGCCGTTTTGATGGGAGGCACATCAGAAGAAAGGGAGGTTTCAATCAAGAGTGGGAAGGCGGTGGCGGAGGCGCTGCGTAGCGTGGGTTATCCTGTAATTGAGGTTGTTCTTAATTATGAAGACCTGCGTGAGTTGGAAGGATTAAACTTTGATGTGGTGTTTGTGGCACTGCATGGGGGGTTTGGGGAGGACGGTCGCCTTGCGGCGCTTCTTGAGGAGCGTGGTATCCCCTATACGGGCAGCGGTCCTGATGCTGGCAGGCTCGCGATGGATAAGGTGGCAGCCAAACGCATTTTTGAGGCTTTCGGGATACCAACGCCGCCATATTTGGTGATGAACGATAGTCTAACGGCGTCGGATATGGACTGGTTTGTGCGCAGCGAACTCGGCGGCTATCCCGTGGTGGTGAAGCCTGCAAACGGCGGTTCAAGCATAGGCGTTGAGGTGGTGGACACCCGCAGCGGTCTGGCGGATGCGGTTTCATCCGCGCTGCGATTCTCTCCGCGCGTTCTGGTTGAAAAGTTCATAAAAGGGCGCGAGTTGACCTGCGCCATCCTTGAGAACCGTCCATTGCCGCTGATTGAGATGCGCGTGGCGCGTCTCTTCTTTGACTATCGCGCAAAGTACTCCGACCCCGCCACCCAATACATCGTCAACCCCGACATTGAGCCACGCCTGTATCGCCTCTGTCAGGAGGCAGCGTTGTGCGCACATATCGCCGTTGGCGCACGCGACTTCTCACGCGTTGACCTAATACTGTCGGGCAGAAAACCCTATATTCTGGAAGTGAACACAATACCCGGACTCACAGCGCGTAGCCTTCTACCAAAAGCCGCCGCCACCATCGGATATGACTTCCCCGACCTCTGCAAGCGGATGGTTGACCTCGCTTTGAGGCGTGTGAAATGGCGCAAACAAACAGCATAAAAGGCGCAAAAAAAGAGAAAAAGGATGAGAAGACCTCAACCCGCACCACTGTGGTCGCTGTTTCGGTTACCGTCTGCGCCTTCACCGTCCTCTGCACCTTTGCCCTCCTCAAACAGTCCTATCGCTTCCGTCTGCGCAGAGAGACGATAAAATTGCACTTCAAAAAGAAGGAACCTTTCAAAGAGGACGCTGAGAAAGCCATAAAAGGCGTTCTGCAGTCTGTGGAGACGATAGACCTGCGGAAAAACGGGCTTGACAGGCTGACGCGGAAACTTGAGAGATGTGGCTGGGTCAAGCGTGTGCTTTGGATAAAGGCTTTGGGTATGCGTCTGCGGATTGGTGTTGCGCTGCGTCACCCCTTTGCGGCGCTCCTTAAAGGCAGCCGTCTCCTTTTGTGTGATGAGAAAGCCCAGACCATTCCCTGCCGTGCAGGGTTCAGTAAAGTCAGAGAAAGTGGTCTTGTTGTGGTGGATGCCAAAGGGGTGCGTAGATGGGAAGAGGCGGCGATGCGGATATGCGATATAGTCTACAAAAACAGGGCGGTTTTTGACGCCTACGGTGTAGAAATAACGATGATAAAAGCAACTGCAGGGGGCAGATTCAGTCTTGTTTCATCAGACGGTAGACTTTTTGAGTGGGGATATGCGCCTGGGGGACCGGGTGTGGACTATCTGTCGGTGAAGGAGAAGTTGGGCAATCTTGAGTTGGTTTTGCGGAATCCGGAGGCGAAAAGATGCAGAAAAGTTGTGCTGTGGAGCGCTCCTGTGGGGCAAGTTTCAGGTGGTCGCGAGTTGGAGCAGCAGCGGCGGCAGTGATGACGATTGTCGGTGTGGCGGGTCTGTGGCCGCCGTTTCTTGGGGTGACATATTGTCGGATATGCGGGGCAGCGCTTTTTGCCGCAGCGGTTCTGGGATTGGCGCCGCTTGAGGTTATGGTCGTCGCCTGCCTCACCTTACCAGGCGCGTTTCTGGTCGCCCAAGGCGGTCTGCTTGCCCTCGCTACTCCACTGGCGATGGGAGGACCTGCCGCGCTCCTGTCGGCACTCCTTGCCAGGGTGCACCCAGACGCAAGAAGCACCCTTGTTTCCGCCGCCTTCGCACTCTGGTTCCTCTGGCCACTTCTGGGCTGGGTCTTCACATCTCCTGTTCTTTGGCCGTGGAACATCAGTCCTCTTCTGTGGGCGGAAACAGCGATTTGGGGAAAATGGTGGACAATAATCGCGGGTGGGGCGTGTTGTGGCATCGCCGCCTCCTTAAGGAGGCATCCGTGAAACCCCGCATTGTTGAGGACAGGCGATTCGGCGAACGGCTCCTTCTGTGGCGTCTTCCAAACGGTCTACGGGTGGGACTTGTGCCCCGCCGCGGATGGGCGGAAAAATTCGGTCTCGTTGCTGTCCGATTCGGCTCCATTGACACAAAGTTCCGCGTAGGCGAACGCACTTTTCGTGTTCCTGCCGGCACAGCACATCTCCTTGAGCACCTCCTTTTTGAGCAGACCGACAGACCCCTTTCAGAACAGTTGGCTACCCTCTCCATAGACTCAAACGCTTTCACAACCCACACATCTACTGCCGTTGAGATATCGTGCTCCGGCGATATTCTGGCAGGGCTTGCACCGCTTGCGGAGGCGCTTATCAACTTCCGCCTTGACAAAAAGCGATTAGAAGCCGAAAAAAGCGTCGTCTTAAGCGAGTTGAAGATGTCTGCGGAAAATCCCGACTGGCTGCTTGTGATGAGGATGCTGTCTGCGCTTTACAAGCGGCATCCTGTGCGCTACGACATAGTGGGAACACCAAACTCCATACGCCGCATAACACCCGACCATTTGCAGGTTGCATACAACGCCTTCTACCATCCCAGAAACGCCGCTATATGTTTTGCTGGTGACATTGATGCGGGGGACTTCATAAAAGCGGTGTCGGACACTTTCGCCAGATGGCGCCCGCCTTCCAGCGTAGGGACGCTGGCAAGGGAACCTGACGGTGCCGCCCCGGAACGGACGCCCATTTTCATAACTGCGCCGATGAGACGCCAAAAATTCGCCGTCGCTTACAAAGATATGCCGCCACGCACTCCAAAGCCCCTCATCCGCAGAACACTCCTCGCCGAAATCGCTTTAACAGCACTTATTGGTTCCTCAACCCAAAACTACCAGAGGCTGTATGAAAAAGGCGTGATTGACGGCAGTTTCGGGGCAGGCTATATGGCGGATGAGTCGTTTGGGCACGCCAATCTTGCCGGTGACAGCGATGACGCTGACGCTTCCGCAAAGGAAGTTGTTGATGCGCTGGAAGAAGCGGCGCTTGTGGGGATGGACGAGGATGTCTTTTATCGCCTGCACCGCCGCGCCATAGGCGTCTATATCCGAAGGCTTGACAGCCCGTCCTTCGTCGCCACCGCACTCGCAGCAGGTCTTTTCTACAAACATTTCTACCCTCAAACGCTTCGGCTCCTTGAGTCCATAACAAGAAAGGAGGCGGAGCGCCTTGCGCGCCAACTCTTCGTCCCCTCAAAACGGGTTGTGGTAATTCTGCGTTCAGCCCGTTGATGGTTTGACTTTTGCCTCTCATTGGCGCAAAATCAATAGTGCTTGTGGAGGAGACTTTTTGGGTGAGTTGACGCGCGTTGATGTGGGGATGGTAGAATGCAGTGCCTGCGGCAAACACATCTCTCTTGCGCTGCTTGAGGAGCGTTTCAATGTCTGCCCTGAATGCGACTACCATTACGAGATATCGGCGCGACGCAGAATAGAGTTGCTCATTGATGAGGGAAGTTTCTCTGAATTGGCTGCAGACCTTTCGCCAACAGACCCTCTCAAGTTCGTGGCAAAAAAAGCCTATGCTGACCGTCTCAAACAGTCCCAGAAGCGAACTCGTCTGAAAGATGCCTGTGTCATAGGAACAGGAAAGATAGACGGCAAAGCGGTCGCTTTCGGTGTCACAGACCCAGGATTTATGCGCGGCTCTATGGGGTCGGTCGTGGGGGAAAAAATTGCCATAATAGCAGAGGTGGCGTTGAAGGAGCGCATACCGCTTGTTTTCGTATCGGGGTCAGGTGGCGGTGCGCGGATGGATGAGGGGATGTTCTCCCTTATGCAGATGGCAAAGACATCCGCCGCCATTGCAAGACTGAAGGACGCGGCAATCCCCTATGTGTCGGTTCTGACCCACCCCACTATGGGCGGTGCGATGGCTTCGTTTGCGGCGCTTGGCGATGTGATAATCGCCGAACCCAACGCACTCCTCGGTTTTGCCGGTCCCAATGTCATCGCCCAGACCATAAAAACAGAACTGCCAGAAGGGTTTCAGCGTTCGGAGTTTCTGCTCAAACACGGCTTTGTTGATATGGTGCTGCATCGTCTTGCTCTTAAAAGCACTATATCAAAGATTCTTTCTTATCTGTCAGGATAAGGGCTGATGTGCGGGATAGTCGGTCTTGTAGGTGAGGATGCAGGTTATTCGGTTTATGAAGCGCTGGTTGCGCTACAACATCGGGGGCAAGATGCGGCAGGCATATGCACATATGATGGGCGTCTCCGCTTAAAGAAAGGCGTAGGGCTGGTTTCGGAGGTTTTCCGCGATACGCAGTTCCCAAGCGGAGTGCTTGCTATAGGGCATGTTCGCTATCCCACCATAGGCTTGGGAGCCAGCCACGACGCGCAGCCGTTTATTGTGCCGGCACCTTTCGGCATCGCCCTTGCCCATAATGGCAACATAGTTAACTACACCGAACTGCGGGGGGAATTGTGGCGCCGTTACAAGCACATCCTCAATTCTGACTGCGATGCGGAACTGCTGCTGGCGGTCTTTGCAGAGGAACTCGCCGCCCGCTGCCAAGGCAAAGCCTTATCCTTTGACACCTTATGTGAGGCTGTCTCGTCCGTATTCTCCCGCGTTAACGGTTCCTACTCGGCGGTGGCTCTGATAGCGGGGCAGGGTCTTGTTGCCTTTCGCGACCCGCACGGTATAAAGCCGCTGTCTCTGGGGCGTTGTGGCAAGCGTTTTGCCTTCGTTTCAGAGAGCGTGGCGTTGGATGTTCTCGGATTTGAGGAACTCGGAGATGTGGCGCCTGGTGAGGTAGTGTTTGTGGATGTTACAGGGCGTGTTAGGAGGCGACGGCTGCAACAGGAGCGCCACGCGCTGTGCATATTTGAGTTCGTCTATTTTGCGCGTCCCGACAGCGTCATAGACGGGATAAGCGTCTACGAAGCGCGATTGCGTCTGGGGGAGCGGCTTGCGGAGCGCTGTCGCCATCTGCGCCCCGATGTTGTGGTGCCGGTTCCCGACACCGCCCGTGCCGCCGCCGTCTCCCTCGCCGCAAAACTCGCCGTCCCATACCGTGAAGGGCTCATCAAAAATCGCTACATCGGGCGCACCTTCATTATGCCTTCAGATGCTCAACGCCGTCAGTCCGTTCGTGTAAAACTCAACCCGATAAAGCACGAACTGCACGGACGCCGTGTCCTGCTCGTTGACGACTCCATCGTTCGGGGAACCACAAGCCGTGCCATCGTTGACCTCGTCCGCTCCGCCGGTGCCAAAGAAGTTTTCTTCGCCATTACCGCGCCGCCTTTACGCTACCCATGCGTTTACGGCATTGATATGCAGACAAGAGGCGAGTTCATCGCCGCCACGCATTCTGAGGAGTCCATAGCAAAGATTATCGGCGCTGACGCCCTCGTCTATCAGACCTTAACCGACCTTGTAGACGGTGTGCGGGGGCAAAGCGATGTCACCTTCTGCTGTGCCTGTTTTGATGGCAAATACCCCACACATGTGGACAAAGAAACGCTGCGCCGTATAGAGGCGGAGCGGCGCAGAGTCCAGTTACGCCTTATCCGCTGACCGCACTATGCGGAGACCTCGTATCGCGCTAACGCCAGAAGCGAATTTTCACCAATCTCTGCCGCGTCGCGGGAGAGTGGCAAAACACCATAAAGGAGCGGCGCAATTTCCACCTCGTATCCCCCAAGCAGGAAGGCTTCTTCATCGGGTAGATGTCCTGTGAAGCCGTTTGTAAGGGAAACCACGGCTGTGTATGGGGCGGGGCAGTGGGCACGCAGCGTTATTGCATATGATGAGAAGACCTCTGCTGACGCGGCAACAAGTCTTACCTGCCCAAAGTCCGCCATACAGAGGAGCAAAGGAACGGTTTCGGGAAGGCTTCCTGTTTGCTGAAGAAGTTGGAAGTCGTCAACCCACTGGCGGATAAGCGCCGCCTGCGCTGCGTTTCCTGTTGCTTCAAGGTCGTCGGCGCGGCGCAGATATCCTTCCACCTCTCTGCTACCCAACTCAAGAAGCGGAAGAGACACCTTCGCTGATGTCAGAACCACCCCTTCAAGTTCTGTTTTCTCTGTGAGCCACTCCGATTCAGAGAGCGTTTCAAAGACGCGAAGCGCGAAATCTTTGGCGGCTTCGGGCTCGCTACACTCATTGGGAACAGGAGCAACATCTCCCAGAGCCCCGGGCAGAAAGAGCGCGACACCGCCGTATTCCTTCTCAATGAGACGGCGTAGATGCCCCACAAAGTCGGCGCTTATCTTCCTGTTTTTCGCCCCCAGTGTTGTCGGATGACATCCATAAATCAGAAGATGGGCGACGGCGCCTCCTCCATCTATGAAACGCAGCCACAATATCTGCGGGTCGTAGGAGCCTTCAGGGTTGGGGAGACGCTCAACGCCCTTTGGAGTGGGCAGACGGCGGTTTGAGGCGACATAGCAAGGAACGGCGGCAACAAGATACTCCGCTGTTTCCCTTGCTGCTTCTTTCGCTGTTCTTGCTGCTTCAACTACAGCATTCATACACACTTTCACAAACTCATCCGACACCGTCCCGCAGCATCGCAGTTTCCCAAGCCCCGGCGCACTGTGGGTGTGCGTTGCCACAACCCAGACATTCTCAAACGCAACCCCCACATCCTCTGCTATTTCCTTTCTCATTCTCCACGCAAGGGGGGTGGGAATTGAATGCACATCGCAGACGACAAGCATAAAGGGGCGCCTTCCCGCAAGATAGAACGCCCGCGTGGTTATTCTATCCAGAACTCCAACAGAAGGATTTTGCCTCTCCACAAACCCCGTCAGGTCAACCGGCTTATCAGGGGTTATATCCACAACCGCAACACCAACTCTCATCCTGTTTCTCCACACAACAAGGCTTTAATTTTATCGCTGAAAGGCGTTGCTATCCAGCAGAAGGCAAAAAGAAAGGGCGGTCTTCCGACCGCCCTTCACTCTGTGACACTGTTTTGCGCTGTGTTAGATTCTTATGCGACGATACTTCATAGCATCAAGCACGCGCTCCTTTGCCATTTGCACCGCCGCATCACGGGGATAGATGTTCTGGTTGAAGGTGCGCTCAAGCACTTCACGGGTGTTCCGTCTCACCTTGGACTCAATCGTTGGGAAGACCTGCGATTCGTCCACACCGGCAAACTCAAGAGCGCCGCATATCACACCACCCGCATTGGCTATGAAGCAAGGCAGGCACAGAACCCTGCGGTCGTGTAACTTCCTCTCCGCTTCTTGGGTGGCGGGAACATTTGCTCCTTCTACTATCAGTTTCGCTTTCACTTTGTCCACATTTGAATCGTTTATGGAGTCGGGTCTGGCTGCTGGAATCAGAACATCGCACTCCACCTCAAGGCACGCCTCAACAGGAAGTTTCTCCCCGTCAGGGTAGTTTATAACAGAGCCTGTTTCGCGTTTCACCTCAATCAGTTTGTCTACATCAATGCCGGCTTCGTTGTAGATTGTGCCTTTTGAGTCGCTGGCGGCAACAAGCACCGCTTCTTCATAGTCGCGGAAGAAGACAGCCGCAGGACGACCCACATTGCCGAACCCTTCAATGGCAATCTTCGCCCCGCGCAGGCTGAAATCGGGATACCAGCGCTTCAGAAACTCCTCCGCCTCCTTCGCGGAATGGTAACAGCCGTATGCAGTGGCGCCTATCTCGTCAAGTGGAATGCCGCCAAGACTGCGAGGCAGCCCCACCACGCGTCCTATCTCGTCATGTATGTAAGCCATATCCGTCTCGCTTGTGCCGATGTCAGGACCTGGAATATAGTCTGTGAGCGATGCAATCGCGCGCGCAAATGTGCGCATCAACTCCTCCTTCTGCTCGGGTGTCAGTTTCTTGGGGTCTGCAATTATACCGCTTTTACCGCCACCGTGCTTCAGTCCCGCCGCAGAGTTCTTGTATGTCATCCCACGCGCAAGTCGGAACACCTCCGTCGTCGTCACATCCGGCGCCATCCGTATACCGCCTATCGCAGGTCCCCTCGCTATGTTGTCTATCACCGCTATCGCCCGCAGTCCCACCTTCGGCTCATACACATGCACCACCTTGCTGGGACCCAACTCATCATAGAGGTTCTCTTTAAGCCAAACACAAGGTTCCATAAAAAATCCTCCAAATACCCACATAGCAGATTGTAAAGATAGGGCTTTGCGCGCAAACCAAAAAAACTGTTTTGGCGTCTACGGCGCAAGAAGATTGAGTCCTGTGAAGGCGTCGTGCTTACGGACAACTTTGGGGGCAGGACGCACCTCAAACTCGCCCGTTATCGCAACGCGTGCCTCAAACAGGTGCCCTCCTCGCAACACCAAATCGGCTCCACTTATCGCCGCGTGCAGGTGCAAAAATGTCTCCTTCCCCACACGCGCTATGTTGCCGCTCAAACTCACCAACTCATAATTGCCGCTGAACTTGCGCTTCCTGTAAACCTTCGCCGACAAATCATACCAACCAAGAACCACATCCGCAACACCACCTATCCCGCGAATCTGTCCCCCTTCAAGTTTCTGCTCCTTCACAAACCCTGTCAAAGCCGAAACCACCTCCTCACCCCGCTCAAGAACGACAAGCCAACCATCAGGTGTCTTCTGAACCCGCATTTGACTATCCTCCAACCAACAGGGATACTATGATATGCGATGAGGGTGCCTAATCAAGGATAGAGGATGAGAGCGGCGATAAGGGACAGAGGCGTAGCATTGGTGGCGATAGTGGGACGCCCCAATGTGGGCAAATCCACCCTGTTTAACCGCATAATAGGGAGGCGCTTTGCGGTTGTGGAGCGGGTGGCAGGCGTGACGCGCGATGTGGTAACGGCAACAGCACAGCATAACAGCCGCCTCTTTGAGGTCGCCGACACAGGCGGTATCCTTGACGATGTCCCAGAAGATGAAATACTGCGCAAGTCGCAACAAATGATAAACCGCGCCGCAGATGAGGCTGACATCATCCTCTTTGTCGTTGACGCAGAAGAAGGACTCCATCCATTAGATGAGTTCATAGCAGAACGCCTACGCCGCAAAAACAAAACCGTCCTCCTTGTCGCAAACAAAGTTGACAACAGAAAACGGGAGTTGGAGTTGGGAGAATTCTACCGTCTGGGCTTCGGAGAACCCATTGCGGTGTCCGCCGTTCACGGAACAGGAGTCGGGGAACTGCTGGATGCTGTGGTGGAACACCTTCCAGAAGCAAGCGCCGCCTCTCTGCCCACATTGAAGATAGCGATTGTGGGTAAACGAAACGCGGGTAAATCCACTCTTCTCAACACCTTACTTATGACAGAAAGGGTGATAGTGTCGGATATCCCCGGCACAACACGCGATGCGGTGGAAGTGCTGGTTGAACGCGGCAAACACCGCTTTATAGCGGTGGATACGGCAGGTTTGCGACGCAAAGGTAAGGTGGAGGACAGCGTTGAGTTGTTTTCAGCGATGCGAACAGAGGCGGCGATACGCGCAGCATCAGTGGTGCTCTTCCTCATTGATGCCGCCGTTCCCGTCAGCCGCGTTGACAAAAAAATTGCCCACACCATCACAGACGCAAAACGCCCGGTCGTGCTTGTCGTCAACAAATGGGACATCGCTGAAGGGCGTGCAACACCCCGCAAATATGAGAAATATCTGCGCGCCGTGCTCCCATCCCTTGACTTTGCACCTATTGTCTTCATCAGCGCCCTCAATAACTGGAACATTGACGGGCTGCTTGATGTCGCCGCCGACCTGCACCGTCAGGCAAACTTCCGCTGCTCCACAGGACGCCTCAACCGCATCCTTCAGGATGCCATCACAAGGCGTCCTCCACCTCGCTTATCCGCAAAAAAGCAGGGCAAGGTCTATTATGCCACACAACCAGAGACCACCCCGCCAACAGTCGTTCTCTTTGTCAACAATCCCGCCTGGTTCACCAAAGAATGGCTGCGCTATCTGGAGAATTTCCTGCGCGACAGCCTGCCGTTCTCTGAAGTGCCGATAAGAATAGAGTTGCGAAAAAGCGAGGGGAGAAGATGAGGATTTTGGGGCTTGATTTGTCATCGCGTGCTGTAGGGTGGGCACTGGTTGAGGAAGGACCGAAATTGCAGCGATGGGGTGTTCTGCGCCCCAAAGGGTGCGATTTTGATGAGCGCTTTCTGGCGGCGGTTGACGGTGTGGTGGAATTGGTGGAGAGTCTTGGCGTAGATGTGGTGGCGGTTGAACGCCCCGTTTATGTTCGCAACGCTGCGGTAGCATTGAAACTGGGGGGGCTGTTTTTCTGCGTTATTTACACATTGAGTCGGCGTGGTGTTGCGGTGCGCTCATATGAGCCGTCGCAGGTGAAACTGGCGGCGACGGGAACGGGGAAGGCGTCCAAAGAGCAGGTGCAGAGGCTGGTTGGCGCCGTTTTCGGCGCTCACTTGCCTGAGGACGCTGCCGACGCCGCTGCCACCGCTCTCTGTTGCCTACACCGCATTAATTCTGTTACCGAAAGGGACTGAATGCGACACAAGACCACAACAAAACAATGGTTTGGCTTTTTATGGGTGCTTGTGTTTGCCATCGGTGTTTTCTGCGTCATAACCGCCCCTCCTGCCTCCCCTGCTGACAAGCAGCAGTTGTCCGCGTTGAAGCAACGATACATAAGTTATGAGGAGAGCAAACCCAGACCAGCGGCGGTGGCACTCCTTAATGTTACTCTCATAACAAGTGCGGTGTTCTTCGGACTCGCCCTGATTCGTAGGAAGAAACGGGGATACATTCTTAAAAGGACTGGGGCACCTTCTGCTCCGCAGGGTTTTGTATATGTTGTCTACTTCATATGCCTGTGGGTTTTTTATACAGGACTTGCGGCATCAAAGGTGTTGGGCGGTGGCTTTGGCGGACTTGTTCTGGGGGACATATTTGCGAAGGTTTTAATGCTCGCGGTAGGTGTTCTTCTACTCGGGCAGACGGGGAAGTTGAAAGATGTGCTGGGTCTGAAGGGCGGGGCGGATGCACTGGGTCGTGGCGCCTACATCGCGCTTGTATCGCTTGCACCTGTTTGGATTGTTGCTTTCTTGTGGAGCGGTGTGGCGGAACGCTACTGGGGAAAGGAAGTGAATGTTCTGCTTGCAGGCTTTGTGGGCGGTATTGATGGTTTTCTACCTGCCTGGACGGTGCTGTCCGTTGTTGTGCTTGCCTGCGTTGTGGGACCGCTTGCGGAGGAGTTTCTGTTTCGGGTTGTTCTGTTCGGTGGTCTGCGTGTTGCGGGGTTTCTGCCTGCGGTTCTGCTTCAGGCGGCGATTTTCGGGGCGATGCACACCCCCCAAGAGGCTCTTCCCATAACACTTCTCGGGATTATGCTTGGCTATCTTTATGAAAGGACGGGGTCTGTGTATGCGGTATGGTTGGCGCACGGACTTTTCAACGCCCATTCACTCGTTCTGACTTGGCTTCAAGTTATGTGATAAGGTGTTGAGGCGGCTCCTCGCCTTGTGCGACCCGCAAAGCAGCCTGTATATCGGCTCTGACGGTGTCTGTGGCGGCGGGATTGCGTAGAAGATAGGCTGGGTGGTAGGTTGGAATAATCCAGAACGAACCTGAGCGGAAGAAGCGACCGCGGAGGCGTGACATAGAACCTGACCGCTTAAGGAGCGTTTGAGCGGCAACAGCACCCAAAGCACACACCACACGCGGCTTTATCAGCCGTAACTGACGCATCAGAAAGGAATGGCAGTTGAGAATCTCTTCTGCTTTTGGTGTGCGATTGCCAGGCGGACGGCATTTCAAGACATTGGCTATAAAAACCTCATCGCGGTTTGAGCCGAGTTCTTCAAGGAGACGGGTGAGGAGTTGCCCTGCGCGTCCCACAAACGGACGCCCCTGAATGTCCTCTTGCTCCCCAGGCGCCTCACCGACGAACACGAGAGCCGCGTTCGGATTGCCTTCGCCAAAGACGGCGTTTCTGCGGCTGGCGGATATCGGGCACCTGCGGCAGGCGAGCACTTCTCGTCGCAACTCCTCCAGTTCAGGCGGGAAAGTTGTGGATTGCCGTTTTGCGGGAGGTCCTTTGCGAGGACGCTTCTGACGGCGGCGCTGCCATACGCTGTAGCGCAATCCCAGATAGTCGTCGGCACTTACCATATCGCGCAGCCACTGCGGAAACTCATCGCTCACTCTCATCCCCTTCTGGAAATTTGTATTTGACAAGTTCCACCTCGGCGGTGCCAATGGGAACCTTTGCGCGCATCAGGATAGGGCGCTTAGTCACCGCGTCAACCCAGACCTCTGCTATCTTCTCGGAGACAAAGAGTCCCTCTTTCACGCCCAATTTGCCTTTTCCCACCTTGAAACGCGGTCCAAGGCGAAGCGCCTCAAACTCCCCCGCCTCAACCTTTATCCGTTTTTTCTCCACCACAACGAATTCCGCATCGCAAATACGCTTGCCCGTGCAGACTTTAATTGTGTATTTTTTGCCAACCGATAATTTTTTGAAACGCAGCGCAAAGATGACGCTGAGGACATCGTAGGTTGGGAAGGACGCGTTTTTGTGGTCGCGCGTCAGGACATAGCGGTTGTTCTTGTAACGGTAGTAGCGGATGCGTTTTTTGTCGGGGTAGAAAAAGAGAAGTTGCCGTGCTTTATGGGGTCCTTCCTTGAGGCGTTTGCTTGATTTAAGGGGCTGTAGAGAGGTGCGCTCCACCAGCGATTTTACGATGTCGTTCACTTCATAGACCGCCGATATGGCGCCGCTGGAGCGCGTTCTCGCCGCAAGGAGGAGGCACTCCTTATCGCGATATGTGCGAATTTTTGGGGCAACTTCAAGGGTTGATATGCCTGCGTTGATTCCTTTCCAGCGCACGGCGTATGTCAGTTTCTCCCCCAGCACCACAGGGTCTTTGCACCAGTTAGCGGGAACTGGAGGCACCTTCTGTTTTGTTTGCTGCCCCAATGCGATTGCTGCGAGCGGAACGAGCATCACCAGAAGGCGTTTCAAATCGTCTCCTCCAGGACCTCTTCATAGATTTTGACGGTCTCCTCGCACATTTTATTTGCGGGAAAGAGTCTTTGCACACGCGCTTTTGCCGCCTCGCCCATCTCCTTACGCAACCTGGCGTCACCCAGCAGCCGTCCCAGCGCCTGAGCCAGACTTTCGGCGCTCTTCATCTCAACCAGTATTCCAGTCTTACCATCCTCCATCATATCCGCCACCGCACCAACCGCTGTCGCCACCACCACCTTCCCGCACGCCATCGCCTCAAGAACCACCTGTCCATATCCCTCGCGGAGTGAGGGCAGAACCAATATGTCAGTTGCAGCCAACACCTCCCAATGACTGGTAAAGTCCGGCAGCAATGTAACAAACTCCGAAAGCCCACTTTCTTTCATCCACCTACGCACATCCGGCAACATCTTTCCCTGACCCGCTATCAGAAGATGGCACCTCTGACCACGCTGATGAAGCAACTCAAACGCCTTCATCAGGTACTCAAGCCCTTTGCGTCTGTCCACACCCCCCACGAAACCAACCACCAACTCGTGTCCCTCACGCCTGCTTTGGCAATTCTGCTTCGCCTGCTCAATGTCAACCCCGCTTCTCACAACGCGGATGCGCTCTTTCGGCAACCTGCCTGCGTTCACAAGATGTGTCCTTATCGTCTCCGAAACGGCGATGACCCGCACAACTGAACGCGGCAGCGAAATCGGTCGCTCAACAATATGGTGAAAACTGACAACCGCCTTCAACCCCAGCATCTGCGCTATGCCGCTCCCACGGCGCAACACATAATCGCTCGCTATGTGCACAAGTTGCGCCCACCTCCGACCTGCTTCCTTCACTTGTCTCCTGTGAACAAAAAGGTCGTAAACTTCTCTTCCGAGTCCGTCCAATTGAATAACATCATACCCTTCCTCTGCCAGCATTCTCCCATAGGCTCCACCACCATAAAGCAACCTCACATCCTGCCCAAGACGCCGCAATCCCCGCACCAAATTGGCAACATACATCGCCGTCCCTGAAGGTTGCAGTCTACCCGCCACAAGAAGAACGCGCAAAT
>CAZPBO010000014.1:26732-39252 GCA_964584815.1 uncultured Planctomycetota bacterium | reverse complement strand
GCCAAAACCGATGCTTAACAACTGAAGATTGTAACGCCGAAAACCAAACAAAGTTCTTCTCAACCGAGGGGCTACGAACGGGTTGCCTTACCTGCGCTTTGGGCGAGCCGTTCTATCTTTGCCGCTGTCTTAAGTCCGCGTTGAGTGGCGGGCAACTCTACAAGCGCTCTGCCCGTTTTGGAGTCGGCAAAAACTACTGTGGAGCGTGTTGAGAGAGCCTCAAGGAAGGCTGCTGCCGAAAGAAGTGTTGCACCACCAAATATGGGACTGGTAAGTCCTGCTTTAACCGCACTCACCGCCGCAATACCCGCAAGCGCCACGCCAAAAAGCACACGCCGAAACCACGGCTCCTGACGCCTCACCGGTTTATGCGCAAGACACCTGTAGGGAACGAAATATCTTCTGCGTCCCCCGCGGGAGACGAGAACTCCGTTTTCAAAGACACAAACGGAGGCAGGCAGGAGATGGAAGAGGAATCTGTATCGGGCGAGGAGTTTGCCTGTAGGTTTGATGCGGTGGCGTGCCAGAAGGAGGAACGCTTCAGTGCGCAGTTGGTCAGGGAGTAAGGAAAGCGTGGTGTCAACCTGAAGGGCGGTTCGCAGATGCACCTGTCGCTCTGCGGGCAGGAGGCGTGCAAGCAGGTAGTGCGGCGTGGGGTCAGGTGGCGCCAGTGCGGCGGCTCGGCGTAGGGCATAAACGGCGCCATCGTTGTCACCCGCGGCTATATGGGCGCGACCGAGAAGTGTCCAAGACGCCGCATCTTGTGGCATAACCGAGACCAGTTTGCGGGCGTGAGGTATCGCCTGAAGCGGCTCAAGTGAGATTAGGCGCTCCACAAAGCGTGCGAGCGTGGTGGCGGAGTGGGGGTCAACCCTGCAGGCGATGCGGAGGTGGCGCAACTCTCCCTCACTGTCGCCGAGTGCGGCTGATGCCGCCGCCGCTACGCGATGCCCCTCAGGGTCATCGGGCAGAATGCGCAGGAGCCGTCGCGCCAACTGATGAGCCAGACGGTAGTGCCCCTGCTTAAGGCGCAGGGACGCAAGGCGCCGCAGCGCGTCCGCGTCGGTGGGGCTGGAGCGCAGCATCGTCCCAAGGCAACGCGCCGCCGCCTCGTAGTCACCACTTTCCTCATACAGGCGGCTCAAAAATCGCAACAGATGAGCGTCGTCCCCAAGATGGGCAAGAGCGGCATTAAGTGTGCGCACCGCCGCTCCCTTATCGCCAAGCACAACATAGGTTTTGGCAAGAGCAAGGGCAGCCCGACGGTTGGCAGGACTCACTTCCAGCGCACGGCGCAGATGGTAAACCGCCTCGTGCGACTTTCCTGTTCTGGCGAGAAGAAGTCCGATTTGCTCGTGCAACTCGGCTGCGTCAGGGTTCTTCTCCAACGCACGGTTGAGGATACTCTCCGCACGCTGCAAACGCCCCTTCGCAATCTCTATCTCCGCCAGAACCGAAACCGCCATCGGCAGTTGGGGTGATTTATCAAGCGCATTTTGGGCATATATGGATGCCTCCGCGGGACGGTTGCGGCGCAGATAGAGTTTCGCCAGGGCGGCAAACGCATCCGCGTTCTCGGGGTCATACCTTAAAGCAAGCCGCAAATACCGCTCCGCCGACACCAAATCGTCTGTCTCCATACACGCAACGCCAGCATAAAGAAGCGCCGTCCTGTTGTTGGGGTCAAGGGAGAGCGCTTTCTCCAACTCCTCCCTCGCACCTTCCGCCCACCCCATCTGCAGATACGCCATCCCAAGACTCACATACTTCCTCACCCGCGGCTCCAAAACCGTTCCTCCAACTCCTCTACCCGCCTCAGTCCCCAGATACTTGTTACATCCACATCCACAGGAAGCACCGTCACCATCTGCGCAGACAGCGCCTCCACATCAGTGGGAAACTCCTTCCCCACATTTTCTACCCCATATTCTGCGCCAAATTCACTCACAACATCGCTTAAGTGCTGCCGAACCAAAGTCTCGCCGCGCAACTGATGCGGCGCCACATCAGGCACATTTATGCAAAGACACAGTGGTTCAGGGTTTTCGGTGGCAAGCAGAAGTCGGCTCCAGCGGAGCGCAACTTCCGCGGCGGTTTCAAGATGGCGCGGCTTGCGGGAGTCTATGCTCACCCCCAGAGCCGGTATTCCCTGAAGCAGCGCCTGTTTTGCCGCCGCAACCGTCCCGCTGTAGTGAACATCCACGCCCACATTCGCACCAAGATTTATGCCAGAAACCACAATCCTTACCTGCCCCTCCACAACCTCAGGCATAGCGTGAAGAATGCAGTCCGCAGGTGTTCCATCAACGACGAACCATCTTGCTCCGTCCTTCTCTCCTATGTCTTCAACGGCAGGTTTTCTGCGGATGGTGATGGAATGGCTGCACGCAGAACAGGAATACCGCGGCGCTACCACAAAGACGCGCCCGACGCGCCGTAACGCCCGCACAAGCATCAAAAGCCCATCTGACTCATAACCATCGTCATTTGTCGCAACAATGACGCCTCTCATGTCAGCCCCTTAAGAAGCAGGGTTGCAATAGTAAGGTATATGGTAAGGCAGGTCACATCGTTGAGGGTGGTGATAAAAGGTCCTGCGGCGATAGCGGGGTCAAACTTCAGGCGCCAGCAGGCAAGCGGTATGAGGGTTCCCGAAAGAGCGGCAAGGGAGACGCCACAGAACATCGCCACCCCCACCGCCGCCGAAACACGCAAAGCATCGCTTTCACCAGAAAGCAATAACGCCACTCCGAAAACCGCCGCCGCACATATCAACCCTATCACCGCACCCACCGCCAACTCACGCCCCAGCATCCGCGCAAGTGGCTGAACCCGTATCTCCCCCAGCGCTATCCCCCGCACCACAACCGTGGACGACTGCAAACCCACATTGCCGCCCATAGCGTTGACAACGGGAATGAAGAAAGCAAGGCTCACCACCTCTTGAAGGGTGTATTCAAATCTTTTTGCGATAAAAGCGAGTGCCAACTCGCCACCGAGCGTAACAGCCAGAAACGGCAGGCGCAAAAGGACGCGGCGCATCGTCTTCTCCCGTGTCGGATGAAGTGCCCCTGTTCCCGCCATCCTGAACATATCCTCTGACGCCTCCTCACCTATGGCATCTATCACATCGTCAAATGTTATGGCGCCAAGAAGCCTGCCCACCTCATCCACCACAGCCAGAACAGGGGTGTCGTATTTGTCCAGCACCCGCACCACCTCTTCGCGGTCGGTGAGAGGGGTAACAGATGGCGCCTCCTCGCGGATTGCTGATGATACGCGGGCATCAGGCGGCAGGCGCAGGATGTCCACAGCAGAGGCAAGTCCTGCGAACCGTCCGTCGGGGTGGATGAGAAAGATGCGGTCAACAACCTCAAATTGGGGAGCGCCTTGGATGCGGCGCAGGGCTTCCGCAGCAGTTATGTTGACGGGAAGCGCAAGCACATCTGTCGTCATCATACCGCCGGCAGTGTCGGGAGGAAAATCACGGAGTCGTCGCAGCGCCGCCGCCTTGCTCTCCTTCAAACCCGCAAGCAACCCCTCTACCTTTTCGGCGGGTAGTTCTGAAAGGACATCTGCGGCTGCATCAGGCGGCAGCACCCCCAGAACCTGCGCCACCTTCTCCTCGTCAAGCCATTGAAGAACCTTACGCCGTGTCTCGGGAACCATCTCCTCAAGAACCTCTGCCAGCCGCCCCGTATCAAGACCGTTGAGCAACTCCTGCCGACGCGTCTCATCCAACTCCTCCACTATATCGGCAACATCAGCAGGATGCAGCCCCTCCAGTGCCGACACACCTGCACCACCCTTCACCGCCTCCAACACATCCTTTATCTCTCTTGTTTCCTCTGCCAAGACAAATCCCCTTTACTAGCGCGGTTCTATCCCCTGTTTATAAAAATTGAGCGTCATCGGCCATTCGCTGCCATCAGCCGCCCTTGTTTTGAACTTGAAGACATCAACCCGCAGATATGTGCGCCGCAGTTTCTCCATAACATCCTGTCGCAGGTCCCTCTCAAGAAGTTTCAATGTCTTTGCACGCTCCCCTGCCAGAAGACGCCCCAAACTCACAAGCACACTGTCTTTGCCCAGTATATCACTCAGCCGCTTCTTACCCGTCTGAAGCGCCGTGAAATCCTCTGCTGTGAGGCTGCCTTGAAGTTTCTTAAACTCCCCAGCGCACGCCCGAAAGCAGATACCCACAACCGTGGCGAGGTCGGCGTTCTCTGGGACTGTCAGTTTCTTCTCCGCTGCAAACCCCCTCAACACCGACTCCATTCTCCTCGCCTCATCCTTTAAGGCATCTTCAAGCGCCAGTTTCTCGGGAACAGAAAGCCCCAACTCATCGGCGGTCTTCTGCGGAACAGGCTCGCCCGTGAAAAGCCCTTTCAGGGAAGCAGCCGCAGCACTCTGTATGAACTTCTCACCACTTCGCTGCTTCCCTGTTGTGCGCGATTTTTGTGGTGTTTCTTGTAACTTCGCGAGTCGCTCCTTCAGACCCTTGTTTTCATCACGCAGCGCAGCGTTCAGTTTCATAAGTTTGTCGTTCTCTGCAGTGAGCGAGTCAACCGCGTTTGTCAGTTCGTCAACCTTCTTGCGGAGTTTTTGCGCATCACTCCTCTGCTGTGCCAGTTTTCCTTCAAGTGCGTGCAAATTCCCCTGAAGTCGCCGCCTTTTTGCCGTCTCATTCGTCAGGAAGAACACAAACACAGCCAAGGCACCACCTATAAGTCCAAGCACAAACCCGCCCGTAAACCGCAGCATCTTCTTCCTCCAATACCAAACCATTATATTCTATCAGGCATAAGAAAAGGATACCAGAGCAACCAGACCTGATGCTATAAATCCCGCAAAAGCCGAAATTAGGGTTGAAGGGGGAGGCTGTTTGAAACCTTTGTGATAGATGGTATAATGGATGGTAAGGAGGGGTTATGGTATGGATTTGGGGCTTGAGATAAGGCTTTTACGAGAGAAGCGGCGGATGACGAGCAAAGAATTGGCGGAGAAGGTGGGGATAAGCCAGTCGCAGATGTCGCGTCTTGAGAAGGGACAACGGCGGATAGACGCCAATATGCTGGAGAAGATAGCGCAGGCGTTGGGGGTTCCTGTTGGATACTTTTTTGAGCGGGACAGAAAAACGGCGGAGGCAGTGGAAGAGGTTGAGGCGGATGTGCGGTATGTGATGCGGGAGGTGGGACGGATAGTTCGGCAGGCACGCCATAGAGTGCATCTCACCCCTGAGGAACTGGCGGACAGAATAGGCAAACCGCGCAGTTATGTGAAGGCGATTGAAGACGGGGAGATGGACTACATTCCGGCAGATGTTATGCAGAGACTGTGCAAGGTCTTAAGGATTGCGCCGTTTGACCTGATGAGTGTTCAGCAACGCATCATATCGGATTTGAAAAAACAGATAGTGAGGCTGCGTCAGGCACATACAGAAAGCACCTTGGGTGCGATAGAGGCTGGTGGGAGGAAGTTGCGCGCTGTGCCGGTTTTTGGCTCGGTCGCGACAGGCTATCCAAGCCAGTTTACGATGGATGGCGTGCCGTTGGGGGATGTTGAGGACTTCGTGTTTGTGCCGCGGCTGGACGATGAGAAGGCGTTTGGAGTGTTCTGCATAGGGGATGAGATGGAGTCACCCGTTGCGCCGAGTTTCAGGGAAGGTGATGTTCTGGTGTTCACGGTGAGAGGGGAGGTGCGCAATCGCGATTTTGCGTTCGTGCGTGTGCGTGGGCAGAAGCCGCTGTTTCGGCAGGTGCATTTTGACCCTAACGCGCGTGTCAGGTTGCAGCCGCTGAACCACAACTATCCCCCCCTTGTGGTGTTGGCACACGATATTCTGGGGATGGCACGGCTTGTGGCGCACATAGCGCGTCTGTGAGTCATTCTGCCGCTTCACGGAACACTTTTTCGCTCACAAAAACAGGCGCCTTGTAATGAACGGCAATGGTGAGTGCATCTGATGGGCGCGCGTCTATCTCCACCGTCTTATCGCCGATGCGCAGGGTCAGAACAGCGTAGAAGGTGTTGTCTCGCAGGTCGCTGACGGTGACGCGCTCCACCTCGGCGTCAAGCCCGTCAAGGATGCGGTAAATCAGTTCGTGTGTCTGGGGTCTGGGGGGAACCTCCCCCATCATAGCGCGGCGCATAGCCAGCGCCTCAAAGATTCCAATCACGATAACGAAGCGCCGTCCCTTCTCACCTTTATCCTTCTCCCGCAACCACACCAACTGCCCCTCCGTCACCTGACTTATGACAACCTTCGCAACTTCTGCTTCCACAAGTTTGCTCATTTCCTCCCCTCCACCAGACGCCTCTCCATAATGCGGCGCACCTCTTCCCTGACGCTTTCCGCCTCGTCCTCCGGCGCATATATGGCAAAGTCGTCCTTTTCGGAGGGGTCAACGGTCGCGGCAAGCAGCGGGCGCACCCGATGATGAATGTTGCGTTTGAGCAATTCGTGATGCAGCCAGTTCGCGACAGAACCACGACCACGCCACACCTCAATCCAACCCATTGTTCCTCCTCCTACTCAACATTCTGCACCTGCTGTCTGATTTCTGCGACGACTGTGCGCAGTTCAAGAACATCAACGGCGAGCCCCGCGTCAGCGCATTTGGCAGCCATCGTGGAGGTTTCTCGTTGCATCTCCTGCGTCAGAAGGTCAAGCCGCAGACCAACCGCACCATCCGCTTTCAGCGTCCTACGGAACTCTTCCATATGCGCCGCCAGACGGTCTATCTCTTCACGAATATCTGTTCTTTCGGCAACTATCGCCGCCTCCCGCAGAAGTCCTGCATCGTCGGAGCGAACCTGAAGGCGCTCCATCGCCCGTTTAACTCTGGCGGCAAGTTGCTCGGCAAGTTGTGGCACAGAACGCGAATAGTTTTTTTCAATTCTTCTGAGAAGTTTCTCGGCGCTGCTTAAGAGTTGGGAAAGCGCTTTTTTGAGAGCGCGTCCCTCATCACGGCGGCGCTTTATCGTCTCCGTCAGCGCCCCGCGCAGCGCCCGCAGAAACGGCTTCTTCAAAACATCGTAACTTCCCTGCTTCTGACGCACAACCCCAGGCAGTGCCAGCAACCTTGCCCCATCCACAGCGCCGAATCTGCCTGCAATTTTGCTGTAGAACGCCAGCAACTCCTCATCCACTTCCAACGCCAAAGAGGGTGGCACCTCCGCGCCCGCGTCCACCTCAACAGAGCCCCTATGGATGCGGGAACGCAAGATTGTTTCCGCTTCCACGATAAAGGGTCTTAAGAGGTCGCTGATGCGCCAGACAACGCGCAATGACTTACCGTTGAGTGCGCGGATTCTGACCGTAACGGTGCCGAACTCACCACATTCTTCCGCCGAGCCGAAACCCGTCATTGATAGCATAACAACTATCCTGCGGTGCCCTCAACAGTGGGGGTTTCCCACGCCAGTCCGAGGATGACGGCAAGGATTATTAGTATGACGGCGAGGACGATGGTGAGGCGGGACATCTTCCGCCCGATTCCCGCACCGAGGACAGAATCAATGCCTGTGCCGCCGAAAGCGGAAGACAACCCTCCCGTGCGTGGCTCCTGCAGCAGAATCACAATAATCAGCAGCGCCGCAACCAGTATGTAGAATATCTCGCCAAGAGTCATAAGGAAACTTGCCAGCATACTAACCCTCCTTAGCGGTCTTAAACTTTGAGACGATTGAAGAGAAGTGTGCAGCGTCAAGGGACGCCCCACCAACGAGCGCCCCATCTATGTCGCTCTGGAGTGCCAGTGCGGTGGCGTTGTCGGGCTTTACAGAGCCACCATACTGGATTCGCAGAGCATCGGCGAACTCGCCTCCAAACTTTTCGCTGAACCACCCCCTTATGAAGGCGTGCATATTCTGAGCGTCCTTTGGGGTGGCGGCGACCCCTGTTCCTATAGCCCAGACAGGTTCGTAGGCGACAATGAGGTTTCGGAGGAAGGCGGAATCAAAGCCAGAAAGCGCGCCGTTCAGTTGCGCACGCACCACCTCCTCTGCCCTGCCCGCCTTCCGCTCCTCCAAGACCTCGCCAACGCAAAGAATGGGCACCATTCCGTGCGAGACCACGCGCTCCAACTTCTTCTTTATGATGTCGTCATCTTCGGCAAAGTATCGCCGCCTTTCTGAATGCCCCACAATAACATACCTCACCCCAACACTTGCCAGCATTGCCGCCGACACCTCACCCGTGTATGCACCCTGCTCTTCCCAGTGAACATTCTGGGCACCAAGCCCTATATTGCTGCCAGCAAGCACAAGCCCCACCTGATGCAGAAAAGGATATGGCACACACAACCCCACCTCAATACCGCGATAGCCCTCAAGCATTCCTCTCACATCACGCGCAAGAAGCGTTGCCTCCTGCTCCACCTTGTTCATCTTCCAGTTGGCAACAACCACAGGAATCCGCTCCATCTTTTACTCCCCAAAGAGAGGTAAGGATATCCCAAAAACCGCGCCGCGTCAACCCCGATACGGGATATGTTCATCTGAGCGTGACAAGCATCTTGTTGACGAACATAATGTGTCCCTGCAACTCCTCCTGCAGGGATGCTACGGCTTTGTTGTTGGGATATTTTCGGAGGAGGGTAGTGGTGATAGATATAGCGTGGCGCAGCAAACCTTGTGCCTTTTTACCGAGTCCCGCCCGTTTGGAACCAGCCATCAGGTTTATTGCCTGACCTATAAGCCGAACCGCCTCATCCCGCATCTGCGAAGCCTTGCGGAACTGCTCAAGGTCACTTCCCGCAAGTCCCCCTATACTCGGTGGCTCTGACGAAACAGGTTGTTTTTCGGGAGGTTTATGTTCTGGCGGGGTGGAGGGGTGCGTTTCTGGCGGCTGCTGGTCAGGAGGCTCTGTATCGGAAGGACGGGGGGTGAAGGCAGGCTCTTGTGTGCCCGTTTCAGGGTTGATAGATGGTGTGGCGGCTGATGCAACGGCACGCAATTTTGCGGCGTCCGCATCGCGTCCCATCCCCTCAAGCAAGTCTATCTTTATCTGGTCAATATCGTCGCGGTCAGCCAGCACATAATCAAGCACCACCTCCGAGCCGCTCTGCGAAAACGCCTCCTCAAGCAGTTGCGGCACCTTCTCATCCAGACCGTAACGCCACGCGTAGGTGACAAGGTAGATATAGACGGCAGCGGGGTCGCTCTTTTTGGATATGAAACGCTCCTTTTCGGCGAGGCGTTCTTTCAGCCACGCCTTAAACTCCTCGCGGGTAGCGGGCTTTATCTCAAGGTTCTCTTTGGGAACGCCGCGCCAAGTTATGCCTGCATCCCGCTCAAAGTCCACAAACTCCTCGCCATCACGGTCATACTCACGGATGATGCGACCATAAAACACACTACCCGATTTTAACGACTTTATGCGATAGATTTCGTTTTCCGTGGCAAGCGGACTGCGCTTGATGCGGGAGACAAGAAGGGCAAAGGCGCGGCAGCGTTTGAACATCCGCACCGCCCAGGTGTATCGGGGGTCGCTTCTGGCGTTGAAACGCTCAAACGCGTCCATCATCTCTTTGGCGGCGAACTGGGCGTCAAGGAATTTTGCCGCCGTATAGAGAGTCTTCACCTTATGCTCAAGCCGCCCTACAAGCGCCTCGTTCACCACAGGTTTGGGGGTCACCTTCACCTCAGGCGGTTTGGAAGTCTCTCCACCTGCCTTGCCGGGAGTTTGAGTTCCCGCAGTCTGCTTTTTGGTCTTCTTTTCAGTATAAGGAACAACCGGCTTTTCCTGTTCCTTTTTGGGGCGCTCTCTAACGACGACTTTTTGGCGTTTTGAAGCCTTGCCCGTTAAGAAGTCCCAGAAGGAAGCGTTGGGGTCAAGTTTGCCTGTCTTTATGAGATGCTGATAATAACCGAACGCCGCGCCAAGACCTATACCCGCAATTACCACAAAGAACGCAACGACACGCATACCTTATCCTCCACCTATATATAGACACACCGCCGCTTCGTGAAGTTGCAACTTCTGTCTCATCGTCTCAGGAAACGGATAAGGTCCATCTCGCGAATGAAGGGGATAACCCACTCTTCCGCCTTTTTATAATCCTCAACACTTTCAGGATTTGCGCCGAGAATCACATAGTCGGTGTAGGGGGTCACTTTACGCTCCACAACGATGTTCAGTTCCTGAAGTTTCTTGGTCAACTGATAGCGTGTGTAGAAGGGGTTTTTGAAGTCGCCGATAAAGACGACACGCATTTTGCCTCGGCGCTTATCATAAAGCGGCGAGAGGAGGTAGTCTCCTTTGACGATGGGGTCCTCTTTGGGGTCGCTGACCTCAAGGATGGAGCATTCGGAGATATCTTCCATAACGCGGCGAATCTCAATTCGCCCTTTGAAAACCCGCTGTCCGCCCTTACCCTGACGGAAGACCTCAAAAATCATGCCGGGGAGAATGCGGTCACGCTTGCCGAGGTCCACCCAACAAAGACCTGAGCGCATATCGGCTTTCAGCACCTGTCCGTCGGGGTCAGCCCAGCGGTAGTCCTTGGGTTTCTTGGCGAGGACATAACGGAGGCGGCTGCGCAGAATTGATATCATTGAACGCAACTCGGACGCCTCCAGTTTCGCTTTCTTGCGCTCCTCCTCAAGGCGTGTGCGCAACTGCTGTATGTTGTCGTTCAAGCGCTTTACCTCCTCCTCATAACGGCGCATCTGCTCACGCAACCTCCCCTGCAGGTCAGAAATCTTCTTGTCCAGTTCATCAACACGGCTCTTGTGGGCTCTTTTCTCCTTGAGGAGGTTCTCCCTTTCTCTTGCTGCTTCCTGCGCCCGCTCATCAAGCGTTCTCTCCCAGAGGGAGAAACTCTGGCTGACGATGAGAGCCGCATCCGTCAGGTCCTTTATGACCTGCTCAAGGGCGGTGTAATCGGACCGCAGCGCTGGTTTGCGCCCCAGAAGCCCCTCGTACATCTTACTGATGTGGTCGCGGATTGTGTCTCGCATCATATCGTGTTTCACCCTATCTGGGTCAACATCCTCTGTGCCTGTTATGAGTTTGGCGTAGGCGGCAGACTTTGTCAGCGCCGTTATCATACTCTCCTTAGCCTGTTCCAACTCGCCCTCTAACTGCGGTATGCGCCCCTTTATCTTCTCCAGTTCGTTTTGCGCCGTCACTATGCCATAGACCAATCCCGCGCACAAGCAGACGAGCAGCGCTATCGCCACGAGCGCGAATATCATACCCCTCTCCATCGGCATGGCTTCACTCCCAAACCACCTCTCCCACATTTAACCGCCCAGCAGGTGCTGTTGTCAAGAAAAAGTTTCCGCCTTGCCCCAACAGTTCGCAACTGTAAAATGACTCCCTGTTTCGGTGAGGATTCAATTATGAAAATCAGCATCAAACTTTATGAGAATTTCTGTAAAGGATGTATGCTCTGCGTTGAGTTCTGCCCAAAGAATGTTTTTGAACCAACAGACAGGCTGAACGAAAAAGGCTATTTTCTGCCGCGGGTGGCGCACCCCGACAGATGCACAGGGTGTATGCTGTGCGAGCATATCTGCCCTGATATGGCGATTGAGGTGGTTGTGCAACGCGTCAGTCACCGCCCATAAAAGCCTCATCCGGCAGTTCATATTTCAGAATCTCTGCGTCATCAAAGAATATCGGTATTTCATATGCGGCGGACTCGGGGGAGTCGGAGCCGTGAACTATATTGAACTGGATGGAAAGGGAAAAGTCGCCGCGGATAGTGCCTGCGGGTGCCTTCAAGCCCGATGTTGGTCCCATAAGATTGCGCACCACATCTATTGCTGACTCCCCTTCAACCACCATCGCTACGACAGGACCGCTTGTTATGAAGGCAAGAAGCGGCTCATAGAAGGGTTTGCCCTTATGGACAGCGTAATGGCGCTCCGCCTGCTCCCGCGACACCTTCAGCATCTTGAGCGCGACTATTTTCAGACCTTTGCGCTCTATGCGACTTATCACCTCACCCACCAGTCTCCGAGCAACCCCGTCGGGTTTCACCAGAACAAGGGTTCTTTCTGTCGCCATTTCTCACTCCTCAACACCTGCTGCGCGTTTTATCCACTCAACAAGCACCTCTTCAGGAAGAGCGCCTTCCTGCCGTGCTACCTCTTTACCATCTTTTAAGAGGACTAATGTCGGGATGGCGTGGATAGAAAACCGCGCCGCTATATCTGGCGCCACATCCACATTCACCTTCACAAACTCCACCTTCCCCGCAAAACGCTCCGACACCTTCTCAAATATCGGTTCAAGAAACTTACACGGCGGACACCACTCCGCCCAAAAATCCACAACCACAGGCAACTCCGAACCGCCAACAACCTCGTCAAAATCCGCTGACTTCAGGTGACGAACCATCTCAGCGCCTCCCAAAATTTAAGGAGCGGTCAAACTACAAAAAAGAAACTCGCTTTTCAAGAAAAAGTATTGTTATTTTGTTGCAATAGCAATCCGTTGTGAGTTATAATACCATCAGCGAAGGAGAAACGGTTGGAGAAGAAAAAAATGGATGACCTTCTTTGGGTT
>CAZPBO010000014.1:12133-26632 GCA_964584815.1 uncultured Planctomycetota bacterium | reverse complement strand
ACATAACGGCGGTCGGTGGAAACTATCGGACGCACACCGATAACAATGCCTTCCTGAAAGTTCTTTATGACGGGCTCGGCTACCTCAACGGGAGTCATACCGCCCATACCGGATGTATCGTAGTCAGCGATATATGCCCGCTGATTGAGGACGGCTATATAAACCCTTTGGCGGTTGGAGGCTGTGACCGCCGCCGCCGTCATCTCGTGCGTGTTTAAGTCCTCAAATCGCGCATGCATTATCGCGTTCAACTGGAAGGGGTCAATCCAAGTGCCTTGCAGCCACAAACCCGCATCAACGGGACGGTCAAAGCCTGTCCCCGCATACACATCCTGCCAGTCGTGCTGAACGCGCGCAAGCCATACCTCACGCCCCGCACCAGGGTTGCGATTGGTTATACCAGGGTCTGTCCCACCTGACAGGTTGGTCATCATCGCAGGTGGCGGAACAACCGGTATCCACTGCGCACCATTGGCAAGACCACGATAGTCAATGCCAATATCCTCAAGCAACGCCTGAGTTATTGTGATGAAACGCACCTCTATGTAGACAAATATTCCAAAACTCAGGCGGAGGCGGTCAAGAACGCGCCGTATCTGGCGGTGAACACTGGGGGTATTGACGACCACAATCTGTCCACGGTGCGGCTCTATAGAGCAACCCTCCGCCTCGGCTCTTTCCTCCCCTATCGCCTTCTTTATCAACTCAACCAGTGGCTCAATGCCCCATTCCCCTTCTTCCTCCTCTTCTTCCTCACCAAAACCTCCCCCCCCACCACCAGGACCTGCCGCCTCTTCAGGATTGAGTATCTTGATATCGGGCTCCTTCCAGTGGGTCAACTGCGCTACTATGTCTGAAACATTGTATATCTCAAGAACCAACTTCTCCATCCGCTCACCCTTCTGCCCTATCCAAATAACGCTTTCTCTGAAACCATACTGTAGGTCAAGTTGCTTGCATATCAACTCAAGGGCGTCCTTAAGAAGGACATTGTCAAGTTTGAGGGTGATGGTCTGAGTAGCGTCAATGTTGGGGTCAATCACAATGTTGAGACCCGTCATATCCTGAATTGAGGATATGGCATCTTTAAGAGGTGTATCGGCAAAGTCAATGGATATGGTCTCGGTCTGAAGTTTCCGTTTAATGCGTTTCACTTCTTCTGGTTCCTGCTCCTTGCCAACAGCGATACCGAGTTCCCGTTGACAGACGACATTGAGCCAGAAATCGCGGTCAGGGAATCTGTAATAGTCGTTATAGGGGACTTGAGCGGCGTCGTTAAGGAGGCGTGTCCACAAACGCTGCTCTTTCATATCACGGTTGATGAATGTCCACCGAACTTTGGCTTTGAGGCTGCGAACCTGCTCCAGTAGTCGCTTGGCGGCTTCGTTCTCGGGGTTTTTGTCCAGAACTTCTTCCAATATTCTACGGGCTTGCTTCCAGTTGAGGCGGTACATAGCGTCCCGTGCGCGTGCCAGCATCCGCTGCACCTTAGCCGCTTCTTCCTGCTGACGCCGTGCCTCCTCCCTCGCCGCCAGTTTACGCGACTTATCAAGTATGCGGCGGAACTCCTCCTCCTTCGCACGACGCATCTTGTCCTTTGCTTCTGACAGCATATTTTGGAGCGTTTTTTCAAGGTCGTGTCGGCGGGCGAGGCGATACGGCCACCAACGCAGATGCTCAAGACAGCGGTTTATCATCTCCACCGCCCTTTCGTAGTCGCCTTCGTTGAGAAATCTTCGCGCTGCACGGTAGTCCCTCTCCAATTCGTGCTGCTTTTGCTGTATCAGAACCTCACGCGTGTTCTTCAACCACTGTGCTACGCTCTTCACCGTTCCTGCACTTTTGTCAAGCATCATCTGAACCTGGCTCAGCCAGTCAAGCGCTTTGATGTTGGATGGCCACAATCGCACCGCGTGCTTCAGTTCGCGCTCAGCACGGACAAGGTCGCCCTCCTGATATGCCGATATCCCGCTCTTCATATAGTGCAAACTCAACAACTTCAAAACTCTATCTTGAGTCATCTTCCCTTCAAGCAGTTTGCGCATCAGTTCTTCTGCCTCTTTGGTAACAGCCTGGATTTTCGTTGGCTTGGCAGGAGGCTGCGGACCCGTTATAGGCTGCTCGCCACGAACAAGTTCGGGAACCTTCTCCTCTTTCTTCTGCTGCCCTGCTTTCTGCTGTCCTGCGGGCTGCTTTTTGGCGACAGTTTCGCCTTTGGTCGGCACCGCCTTCTTCTGGGCGCTGCGGCAACCAAGCGCAACAGCAAAAACCACCACAAGCGCAGCAACATAGCGCGCCATACCATCTCTCCTTAACCACACTCTCACCCGATATCTTTAACAGAACTTGTCACAGTGTTGTCACAGGATAAAAGAAGCCGACAATTTTACCTCACTTTGCTGGTATAATAGAGGCGAGCGAGGAGGGCTCATTTTGGCGCGCTGGCTGTTGTGGCTTATATCGCTTTCTCTGCTGCCTTACGGGACGCTTTGGAGCAACCAACTTTCCCACCTGCGCTCCGCTTACAAGAAGGCGTTGAGGCAGAAGGACTACCCTGCTGCGGCGGATGCGCTGCGCAAAATCGGAGACCTCAACACAAAACCCGCCGCCGCGTTCCTGCTCTCCCTCGCAGACAAAGAGAAACTCCCCGATGAGGTTTATCAGGGTCTGCTTGACGGCTTCTCTGCTATAAAGGAAGCCGATGTTCAAGGGTATCTTTTTTCAAGGACAAGGAGTGAGAACTGGCGCGCACAACTGACCCTTCTACGCGCCTGCGCAAGGATGGAGGGAGACAAACCAAAACAGTTCCTTTTGAGAGCGTTGAGTGCGAAAGAGGAAGCGTTGGTTCGGCAGGCGGTGGAATCGCTGGCGGCGCGGGGTGACGCAACCGTCGTGGACGCTTTAATAGACCTGCTTGAGGCGCAACAGAAGCAGAAAGGGCTTTTGTGGCTGACGACGCTTGAGACGATAAAGAGACTGACACGGTCGCCGCGGGAGTTTCTGGACGCCGCGGACTGGCGCAACTGGTGGCACGCACGGGGTAAAAAGCCCCTGACGGAGGAGGAGTTGAAAAAGGAGAAAGGAGGCGCGGATGAGAAGATGCGCCACTACAAAACAAGCGCACCGCAGTTCTTCGGTCGCGAAATCGCCAGCAGACGCGTCGTCTTCGTTATGGATGTATCAGGCTCTATGGAGTTGGGTAAACCTTCCCGCCTCAAGCGCGTCCAGCAGGAGTTAAAACACTGTGTTGAACGCCTGCCCCAGAACGCCCGCTTTAACATCATCGCCTTCAACCATAAGGTGCTTGTCTGGCAGAAGCATCTTGTGCGCGCGACAAAGAAGAACAAAAAGAAGGCACGCAACTTCATTGACTCCTTCGTCGCAGAAGGGCAGACCCACACCGATGAGGCGCTGCAGGCTGCTTTCTCCATCAAAGATGTGGACAATATTATATTGCTGTCCGACGGCGCTCCATATAAGTTGGAACACGGCGAGACCGTTTCGGTAAAATTCATACAGGAGATACTGGAGTGGGTGCGTGAGGAGAACAGATTCAGAAAGGTGCGCATAGACACATTCGGTTTTGAAGAGGTGGCACAGGAAGAAGATGGTGAAATACTGGTGGAGTTTCTTAAGAAACTGGCGCAGGATAATGGAGGGGTTTTCACAAACATAAAGTAGGAGACTCAAGATGAGGGGAGTGGTTTTTGTTGCAGTGTTTGTGGTCGGTTTGGTTTATGCGGGTGAGTTTGAGGACTTGTGCAGTGAGGCGCAGAAAGCGGTGGCGAAGAAGGATGTGGAGACGGCGGCGAAACTGCTTGACCGCATAGGTAGTTACAACACGCCTGATGCGGCGAAGTTTCTGCTGAAATTAGCGTCCAAGGCGGCGAAGGAGCCGGAGATATTTGACGCGCTGGTGGGGTCGCTTGCGAACCTGACCAACGAGGCGGCGCAGAAAGAGGTGGTGAAAGCGGTGCTCGCGGGTGGACGCGACACCAGACTTGCCGCCATTGAAGCCTGCGCAAACTACAACACCGACGACGCCAACAACGCACTTTATAAGGCGCTGACCGACTCCAACGAACTGGTCGCGATATCTGCCACGCGGGCGCTTGCCAACACATACGACAAAGCGGCGATAGAGCCGATGATAAAGGCACTTGAGTTGGCGGAAAAGCGCAGGCGACAGCGGCTCGTTATGGAGTTATGCCTTGGACTTGAGCGGATAACGGGTCTTGAAGGCGGACCACAAACCGCCGCCGACTGGAAGGCGTGGTGGAGCGCCAACAAGGACAAACCTCTACCCAGAGAAACCCGTCCCCACGAAGGCGCCGTCACGCCCAGCCCATTTGTCCGCCGCTTCAAAACCAGTGTCTTCGGTCTGCCCGTGCGCTCAAAGCGCGTCATCTTCATCATTGATGTGTCAGGTTCTATGAAACAGGCAGACCCCCCGCCAAAAGAGTGGAAAGAAGAGGTGGAAAAACAACTCAAGACCATCGCTGACAACAAAGAACGCGCGAAGAAGCGTAAGGAGATTGAGAAGGAGATGAAGAACTGGGGGAAGGAGCGGCAGCGGATATACCGTGTCAAGAAGGAGTTGACCCGTTGCATCCGCAATATGCCCAACGATGTGAAGTTCAACATAATCGCTTTCAGCGACCAGATAACCAAATGGCGCCCTGGTCTGACGCGCGCCACAGAAAGCGCCAAAAAGAAGGCGATTGAGTGGGTCAAAAAACTGGAGGCAGACGGTCTCACCTACACCGATGAGGCAATAGAGGAAGCGTTCAAAGACAGACAGGTCAACACGATAATACTGCTGACGGATGGGGCGCCAACCCATATCGGTGGTGACGCAAAGCCCGAATGGGGCGGACACGAGGACTCAAAGGCACTCATCGCGCAAATCCTCGCGTGGGTCAGAAAGCACAATCGCTTGCGCAAAATCACCATCCACTGCCTCGGTTTTGAAGAAGCCAACTTTGAGTTCCTAAAACAGTTGGCACGCGAAAATAACGGAACCTGCAAAGCAATCAGGTAGATTTGTGGAAGAGACCAAAACTATAGTGTATTATAGGTCCGCTGTGGTTGCGGCGGACCTCATCTTTGGGAGGCGTGAATATGGATTTTCTTGGAGGATTGGTGGTAGTTGCCCAGCAGGCAGGCGGGAACGCGGCACAAAGTGGTGGTATGACCGGACTGGAAATTTTTCTCTTGATTGTGGTCATAATTGAACTGGTGCTTCTGATACTGCTTTTCGGCGGTTACAGACGCCTGCGCGAAATCCATTTCGTCGTAACAGAAAACGCGCTCGGTCAGGTGGGCGCCTTTGTGTCGGCTTTCGGAGATGCCGAGCAACTGCGCGACCCCGAAAAAGTGGCGCTGGTGCTCCACGAGTTGCGTCGTTTTATGGACTCGCTGCAAAGTTCGCTGAAAAAGCATTATGAGCGTTACTCAAGTGAGATGAGTCTGTTTGACCTGCTGCCGCGTAAAAAAGCGGCAAAAGCACTGCCTCAAAAGCCAAGCGTGACACCCACCGCGCCAACGCTTCCCCGTATCAAGCCGCAGAAAGTGACGGAGAAATCCACAGAGAAAGGCGAAGAAGAGGAAAAAGAGCAGGAAAAAGTGGAGAAGAAAGAGGCGACAAAGCGTCCCAAAGCACCTGCTAAGAAACCCAAAAAGAGCGCCACAGAGAAATCAAAGAAAGAGGAGAAAAACCTGCAGGAGCCGAAGGAACCCTCGCCTTCCGAAGACGAACCTGACCTTACACCGCCGCCCGAGCCGTAAGGGAGACGCCGCTTGTTTGACGCCGTCTTTGTGAGCGATGTCCACTTATCCGCTGATGTTCCCGCCCGAACGGCGGCTTTCGTCTCCTTCCTGCGTCGTCTTCGCACCCACAAACTCTACATCCTCGGTGACCTGTTTGACTTCTGGGTCGGTAACGACCACGCACATCTCTTCCAGAAAAGCGGACTCTTTGACGCCCTCGCCGACCTCAAAAGCGCAGGCACAGAAACCTTCCTCCTGCCAGGAAACCGCGATTTCCTCATCTCCAACACCGCATCACACATCTTCTCCGCTCAAATTCTCCCCGAAACCCACACCATAAACTCACCTTATGGCAGAACGCTGCTCCTGCACGGCGACCAGTTGCTCCTAAACGATGTGGAATACACCCTTTTTCGGTTCTGCTCGCGCCGAAAAACACTCCACCTGCTATATTCGCTGCTTCCATTGGGACTGCGGCTTTGGATTGCCCGCCTAATGCGCCAGCAGTCAAAAACCGCCGTCAAACGCAAGCGACACAGAAACCCCCGTATCCTCCACTTCTCACGCGCCGCCCTCTCCTCCCTGCTCCGTCAGGGGTTCCATTGCGTTATCTGCGGTCACATACACAGAACATCAAAACATATTTTCCGTGCGGGCAACGCCACACTCCATATATATGTTCTGGGGCAGTGGACACAGGACGGAGGCGACTTCCTCGCGCTCAACTCCGGCAAACTCATCTTCCACACATTCAGACCCTGATTTTCTTTTCGCTCAAGATGAGTTGGCGATAAAATACTTGTTGTGCTTGTGCTTTGAGGAGGCGTTAGGATGGCAGCGGAGTTGATTGATGGCAAGGCTATCTCGCAGGCGATTCTTGATGAGGTCAAGTCAAGGATAGAGGAAGGCGGTGTTGTGCCGCATCTTGTTGCAGTGCAGGTGGGTGAGGACCCCGCCTCTATGTTCTATGTGCGCAACCAGAAGAAGAAAGCCGAGGCGGTCGGCATCCGCTACACCCTGCGACAACTGAGCGAATCCATCTCACAGAACGAACTTGTTGAAGAAATCAAGAAACTGAACGACGACCCCGATGTGACGGGAATAATCCTGCAGATGCCGTTGCCGAAAGGGATGGACCGCCGCGCGGTTCAGCGCACCATTGACTACCGCAAAGATGTGGAAGGTATCACCCCCACAAGCCTCGGACTCCTGCTTCAGGACCGCCCAGCGCTTGTTCCCTGCACCGCCAGAGGAGCAGTGGAGTTGCTTGAGTGGGTTATGGAAAAAACAAATGATAAGATTGAAGGGAAGGACTGCGTCATAGTCGGACGCTCCGAGATTGTCGGCAAACCGATTGCTATGCTGATGCTCTCTATGAAACGCTCCGCCACCGTCACAGTCTGCCATTCCCGCACCAAAAACCTCCCCGACAAAGTCGCCTCCGCGGATGTGCTCTTTGCCGCCGTCGGAAAGCCACAGATAATTAAGGGCGAATGGGTAAAACGCGGCGCCATCGTCATTGATGTCGGCATAAACCGCGTTCCTGTTCTTGACGAAAACGGCAATCCCGTTCTGAACGAGAAAGGCAAGCCGAAATACAAAACCATAGGTGATGTGGAGTTTGAGGTGGCATCAGAGCGCGCTGCATGGATAACCCCCGTTCCTGGTGGGGTGGGACCGATGACAACCGCTATTCTGATGCGCAACACACTGGAAGCGGCGCTGCGTCTTAAGGGCGTCTGATGCGTGACGGGAGATTCAGCGGCAGAATGTCCTTGGATGTGGGAACAGCGTGCTGAAGCAGTTTGGCGCCCGCTGTGCTCAAACGCGCCGCATATGTTCTCCCCACATACACCCGCAACGGCTCATTGCCGAATTTGAGCAGCGCAAGCGTCACAACAAAACAAACCCCCACCCCCTGCAACACACCCAGCACAGACCCCGCCCACCTGTCCGCCTTCTCCAACTTCGCACGCTCCACAAGCCTTCGCGCAAGATATGTCACCCCCAGCACCACAATAAATGTCATCAAAAAGACCGCAAAAAAGCCGACTATTTCCGCAACAGGAGGCGAAAGGTTCTTAAGAAACAGCGCCGCAAAAATGCCTGTCAACCGAAACGCCGACGCCAGACCCAGCATCACCCCACACAAAAATCCCGCCTCCCATGTGAAACCCCTTATGTAACCTATTACGCCAAAAACAAAAACAACCACCACAACGCCTATATCATAAGCAGCCACGACAAACCTCCGCTGCTCTCCATATATTTATCGTCTCATTGCGCGGCTTTGTGTCACACTTATGGACGGGGACCGCGATAAATCTCTCTTTTTGTCGGAGCAAAACGCTCCTCTTCAGAAAAGACGCATCCGCAGTAGCCCTGCAGATAAAGCGACATACGGCGCGCCTCACTCAACGCCGCATCGTGATACCCCCGCAGGTCAGCATATATGAACTTCACTTTCGCCGCAGCCCCCACCCTTTCGCCTATCTTCTTGATAAGGGCGTGGTTTTGATGCGGAGATGTGGTAAGCGTCGTTGCAAAGGTGGAAAATCCCCGCCGCGACGCCTCATATGCCGTCCTCCCAAGACGCAATGCATAACAGGTGCGACATCTGTTGGAACTGTGGCAGACCGCGCGCATAAAGCGCCTTAATCCATACTCCTCATCCACCACGAACTCCACCTCCCCCCGCAGACGCCACGCCAGAGTCCACACCGCCTTCAGCCGCTTCCTGAACTCAAGCAGCGGATGAATATTGGGGTTGTAGAAGAAGCAGGTGATATGCTTGAAGCGAGGTCTGAAGAACTCAAGCGCCGCCAACGCACACGGCGCACAGCATATATGGAGAAACACTCTCTCCATTGCCACTCCATCAGAATTCAGAAGAGGTCTTTCTGCATCTTCTGCCGCGCGGTGCGGATATAACGGCTGCCCGCCGGCGCCAGCACCCTCCCCCGCTGCGTCTTCCGCAGAAAACCTTTCCTTATCAGATACGGCTCATAGACCTCCTCAATCGTATCGGGAGTCTCCCCTACTGCCACCGCTATTGTCTTAATCCCTACAGGTCCGCCGCCGTGCTCACTCAAAACCCCCAGTATCGCCCTGTCGGTGCTCTCACAACCGTGCTCATCAATACCCATCTGCTCCAGAGCGTGTTCACAGATTTTGGCGGTGATGCGTCCGTCGCTTAGGACTTGGGCGAAGTCGCGAACACGGCGGAGGAGGCGGTTGACGACTCTGGGTGTGCCGCGTGAGCGCTGTGCCAACAGCAGCGCCGCGTCAGCGTCAATAGGCACCCCCAAAATCGCCGCCGAACGGCGCGCTATCTCCGCCAACTCCTCGGCGGGATAGTAGCCCAACTTCTGCACGACACCGAATCGCGCACGAAACGCCGCCGTCAGAAGCCCCTCTCTTGTCGTGGCGCCTATCAGCGTGAAACGCTGCAGGTTGAGGCGGATTGTTCGCGCCGCCGCACCCTGATCCAGCACTATGTTTATCTGAAAATCCTCCATCGCCGAATAGAGGTATTCCTCCACAATCCGCGGCAGACGATGAACCTCGTCAATGAACAGCACATCTCCGCGTTTCAGGTCAGTGAGGATGCCGGCAAGGTCGGCGGGACGCTCAAGAACCGGTCCGCTTGTTGCCACAAAGCGGGTGCCCAACTCGTTGGCGACTATTCCCGCCAAAGTCGTCTTGCCCAAACCCGGCGGACCTGAAAGCAGAATATGGTCAAGGACATCGCCGCGCATTTTCGCCGCTTCAACGAAAACGCGCAGGTTCTCCACCACCTGCTTCTGCCCGATAAATTGCGAGAAACGGCGTGGGCGCAGCGACTGCTCAAAATCGCGTTCATCTGGTTGCGGTTTACTGTTCAAGACCCCCATATTGGCGGACATCCAAAAGACACCACAATATTGTGCGGTCAGCCGACCACATTGGCAACACAAAACACAACAAAAGCCCGCAGTCAGGGTCTGCCTCACCGCGGGCTTCTACTCAAAACCACCGTGACAGATGCGTCAGCGTGCGCGCAGCGATGTCAGCGCCGCCTTTATGTAGTCGTGACTGTATATTATGCGGTTCATCAGCAACTCCGTCGTTATCCACGCATCCATCAAGTCCTTGTCAAGCACATCGCATATGGCGGAATCCATCCCCGCGGCGACCATCATCACAAGCATTGTGCGGTTGATGAGACCGCGGTTACGCGTTCCTTGACTGATGTTTGAGAGACCACAAGTGATATGTGGCGACGGGTCGGTCATCAACTTCACCTGGCTTATCACCTCGCATATCATCTTCGGCTGACGCTGGTCCACATTTATCGGCAGAATTATGGGGTCAATGAAGACACGGTCCATCGGTATATCGTGTTCTGTCGCCTTCTCTATAATGCGCATCGCATCCTCAAGCCGTTTCGGCACATCCTGGCTCACCCCCTCCTTCGTCATCGTGAGGCAGATAAGGCTTGCGTTATGCTCTTTGCAGATTCCGAAATAGGTGTCAAGCGTTTCGGCGTCAGCCCTGCAGGAGTTTATGAGAACAGGTTGTTTTGCCACCTCAAGCCCCGCCTTTATGACATCCAGTTTCTGGCTGTCCAGCGCCAGAGGCGTATCACACGCCTCCTGAATCGTCTCCACCAGCCACTTCATCGCGCCCAACTGGTCACGCGCCGCTGTTCCAACATTCACATCCAGATACTTCGCGCCCGCCTCCGTCTGACGCAGCGCCAAATCCTGTATCACCTTCTTGTCCTTCTCCGCGATCGCCTGCTTCACATCGCGGAACATCCCGTTAATCCTCTCTCCAATTGGTATCATCCCTGCTCCTCCAAAGTAAGCCCCTGCAACCTTTGAGCAATCTTATCCACAGCCTCTTCACAAGCCAAACGCTTGTTCGGATTTTCAAGGAGATAGTAGTCCGCCACCAGTCTTGCCACGCGCAAATCATCCAAAAATGCCGCCTCCACTCCACGCCCCAACGCCTCCAGCGTCGTCTTCGCCCAGAAGTGCAGTGAGCGGCTCGGCTTGGGCTCTGTCCCGAGAACCTGCGAAAGCCATCTCACGACACCACGCAGCGCCTCAAAATACCGTTCCGCCACTCTGCGTCCGCCCCCTTCCCCACCGCACAGAAGCGACAGGGCAAAGTAACCACACGCCTTTACCCCAACACCCCTCAACGCCGCGTCCCAGAAGCCAAGCCACCCTTCTGAACTTGCCACCTCCGCCTCAAGAAGCAGCCAGTCCAAAGCAGCATCTTCTGGGTCACGCAAATAACGCAACCGCGGTCTGGTGCCGAAATGCTCCTTAAAGGTCTGCACCAAAATACGGGCAGCGTTCCCTAATCCACGCTGCGCTATCACCGCCTGTGCTTCCTTATCCGCCACATCATCCAGACCGTGAAGGTCAGACGAAGCACCGAGCAGCAGACCGAAAAAGAAAAACCCTCCACCAAACACCGGCAGCGGAAAAGGAAAGAGATGCCCAAGTGTTCCATTCAATGCAGCAAACCCCGCCATTGCGCCGCCTGCAACACCACCTGATGGATAACTCTCACTATGCCACACCGCACCTGCAGGTCTGAACATCTCTAACTGCTCCACAACCCCTCTTTCTGCAGCGCCGCTACCACATCGCCGAAAACCTTCTTCGCCGCATCCGCGTCTTTAGCCTCCACCACCAACTCCACCTGCACTCCATCCGACACCGTCGTCGCCTGAACCGTTACCACCGCCGCATCTGTTTCCGCGTTGTAGCCTATGGTGTAATTGCGCGGCTCTACAGGCAGAAAAGGTGGCGTCTTAAGCAGTGTTTTGACCTTATCTTGGGCTGCGCCGCCCTCAACCAACACCGTCTGTGAAAGCAGAACAGAACGCACAGATGCCGCAAGAGCAGAAACCACTTTCTGCGCCGCATCAAGCAAGCCCCCCAACGCCACCCTGTCGGAGAACAACTCCACGCGACTGTTGCCTATACGGAGTGTGAAGTTCTCCGCCTGATAAAGTAGTTCTGTTGGGGTGTGGCGGTAATGGGCAGCCGGTGGTAATCCCAAAAGACGGACAAAATCGGAAATTCCAACCTTCTCAAGGGATAAACCCAAGCAGGAAACAGCAACAGCGTAACGATGCATGGTCATCCCCCAAACCACGACAAATAATAACAGGCAAACTCACCGCCATTCAAGCCCCTTTCAAATCGTCTTCTGTCCCAGCACACCTCATAAAGGCTTATGGTTGAAACCCGCCTGTGATGTATGTAGCATTAAGAGGCGCTTTTAAGGAGTCTGGTGATGCGGAAGATAATCTGGCGTCCAAGTGGGGAGTATCTTGAATGCCGCGTTGCTGACTTTATGAGGCGTCACAATATTGCCGACTATCAAACGCTTGTGAAGCGCTCAACCGACGACATTGAGTGGTTCTGGGACGCCTGTTTGAAGCATATCGGTGTTGAGTGGTTCAAACCATACGACAAGGTGCTTGAAGGATGGTTGCCGTGGGCGAAGTGGTTTGTCGGCGGCAAGGTCAACATTGTGCATAACTGCATAGACCGCCATATACAGGCAGGCAAAGGAGATGAGACTTTTCTTGTGTGGGAAGGCGACTCAAAGCAGGTGAGGGAGGTGAGTTACGGCTGGATGAACGCGCAGGTGTGCCGCGTTGCCAACGCATTGCGCAGGCTCGGCATTGGCAAGGGCGACAGGGTGGGCATCTATATGCCGATGGTGCCAGAAATTGAGGTTGCGTTTTTCGCGGCGATGAAGATAGGGGCGGTAGCGGTGCCGATATTCAGCGGATTCGGCGCAGGGGCTGTCGCGACACGGCTTGCGGATGCGGAAGCGAAAGTGGTCTTCACAGCAGACGGCGGTTTCCGCCGCGGCAAAACCATCCCCATAAAACCCACCCTTGATGAGGCGCTCAAAAGCGTGCCTTCAGTCAGGCGCGTTGTGGTCTACCGCCACGCAAATATTGATATTGATATGGACGCCGAACGCGATGTGTGGTGGCACGACTTCATAAAGGACGAAACAGAGGACGCCGCAACAGAGGTCTGCGAAGCCGAAGACCACTGCCTGATAATCTACACAAGCGGCACAACAGGCAAGCCCAAGGGCACTGTGCACACACACGCAGGTTGCCTTGCGCAGATGGGTAAGGAGTTGGGATACGCCTTTGATGTGCAACCAGGAAGGCTTTTCTTCTGGTTCACCGACATAGGCTGGATGATGGGACCGTGGGAGATGATAGGTGTGTCGTTTTACGGTGGCAAGCATATGATATTTGAGGGCGCACCCAATTGGCCCAACTCCGACCGCTTGTGGGAAACACTTGCCCGCCATAGAGTTGACACCCTCGGCATCTCCCCCACCGCGATTCGCCTGCTTATGACATATGGGGAGGAAGCGCTCAAAAAACACGACCTTTCCTCTTTGCGTCTGCTCGGCTCAACAGGCGAACCGTGGGATGAGGAGTCCTATATGTGGTTCTTTGAGAAGGTGGGGGGCGGTCGTTGTCCAATAATCAACATATCAGGCGGCACAGAGATAGTGGGATGCCTGCTCTCGCCGTTGCCGATAACGGCATTGAAACCCTGCACATTGCGTGGACCAGGATTGGGGATGGATATAGACTGCTTTGATGATGAGGGCAGACCTGTGCGCGGCGGGATAGGACATCTTGTCTGCAAAAAGCCTGCGCCCAGTATGACAAAGGGCTTCTTGAACGACCCGCAGCGGTATCTTGACACATATTTCAGCAAGTTCGGCGAGCGGATTTGGTATCACGGTGACTGGGCGGAGGTTGATGAGGAAGGTTTCTGGTTTTTGCACGGAAGGAGTGACGACACGATAAAGGTGGCGGGCAAGCGTGTGGGACCCGCGGAGGTGGAGGCGGCGTTGATGGAGCACCCCGCGGTGGTGGAAGCGGCGGCAATTGGTGTTCCTGATGAGATAAAGGGGGAGGCGATAGTAACATTTGCGGTGCTGAAACCTGGGGTTGAGGCGACAGAGAAGTTGCGGGAAGAGTTGCGACAGCAGGTGGCGGAGATTCTTGGCAAGACGATGCGCCCCAAAGATGTGAGGTTTGTGGGGGCGCTACCGAAGACACGGAGCGCAAAGATTGTTCGCGGCGCCATCAAGCGAAAATATCTCGGTCAACCACTCGGCGATGTGTCAAGCGTGGAGAACCCCGAGGCGCTGGACGAAATTGACCGCTCAAAATGAGTATGCTTTTATACCTTTTTGTTGCAAGACATCGCCAAATAGTGGTATCCTAATGTAGACGGTTCGTAATGGGGGACTTGTTATGCGCGGATTTCTGGTGGCAGTTGTGATTGGAGGAGTCGTGCTTGTTGGCTGTGGTGGCGGTGGCGGCAAAAAGAAAAAGAAAACGCCCAAAGGACCAACGGTTACTTGGACGCCTGGGGCAAGTGGCGGCGGCAGCACTGTTCAGCCCGTTGACCTGCCGTTTCCCGCATCCTACTACACCTTAAGCCACACTGTCTATGACAGCGACAACAACAAACTGGTCTGCTACTCTGTTGGTGGTTGGGACACAGAACCGCAAACATGGACATACGACTTCACCACAAAACGCTGGACAAAAGTGAACACTGCCAACAGTCCCGGCGTGCGGTTTCTCTTCACGATGGCGTATATGCCCAATGTTGGCGTTGTGCTTTATGGCGGAATGGACTTAAGTAGCAACTTCCTCACCGACACCTGGGT
>CAZPBO010000014.1:0-12033 GCA_964584815.1 uncultured Planctomycetota bacterium | reverse complement strand
GCCCGCGGCTACACCGCCATGGCTTATGATTCAAGCAACAAAATCGTCGTGCTTTACGGCGGATTTGACGGTAACCAATTCTTAAACGACACTTGGGAGTTGGATGTGACAACCAACACCTGGGCGAATCCGACCACAAGCGGAACGGCACCGCCTGCGCTTGACCGTCACGCGATGGCGTTTGATGGCTCCAATATCGTGCTTGTCGGTGGGCAAGACTCAGGTGGCGCATACAACGGAGATATCTACACTTACGATGCTTCAAGTGACGCCTGGACGCAGATTGCAGGACCGGTGCCGTCTGGTTCGCCACCTGACAATCCGAACCTGCAGCGTATAAATCCTGCTGTCTTCAATACCAGCAGTGGTTTCTTCATCTTCGGCGGTATGGACAACTACGGCTGCTTCCTCTGCGACCTCTGGAAGTGGGACGGGACGAACTTTGAGGACTGGACTCTGCCTGACAACTACCCTTACCCCGCGCCGAGATGGCTCGGCGGTCTGGCTTATCTTGCCGACGCCAGCAGGGTCATACTCTTTGGCGGTGAGGGACCGTGGGGACGCCTTTATGACGCTTGGGCGTATGACCCAGCAAACGATAGTTGGGAGAAACTGACTGCCACGGGACCTATTCTGGGACGCTCCCAGACGGCGATGTGCGAAATCGGCAACGACAAAGTGGCGTCTTTTGGCGGACTTGACGGGAACTCGCTCGCCGCCGACATATGGATTCTCACATACGATTCTGGCAACGGGACATACACCTGGTCAAATCCTGTGCAACTCAATGCACAGGCACCTGGCGCCGCATATGACCCCAACAAACAGTTGGTAGGAATATTCGGCGGTTACAAAGCCGGCGTTCTGACCGACACAAACTCATTTGATGGAACAACCCTTCAGAGTGTTACCGCCTCAACCTATCCCGCTGGACGGCTATGGCACGCTATGGCGTATCATCCCACATTGCAGAAACTCATAATATTCGGCGGCGCCGTAATCAGTGGCGGCAACATATCAAGTGCGTTCAGCGACACCTGGAGCCTTACTCTTACAGATGCGCAGAACGGAACCTGGGAGGTGATGAATACGGTCAACACTCCCACGGGGCGTTTCTGGCACGCTATGGCTGCCAACGACACAAAGCATGTTGTTATAATGTTCGGCGGCTATGATTTTGCCAACGACAAGGTTTTGGACGATGCGTGGGTTCTGGACGAGAAAGGTAGATGGCTGCAGTGCAGCGGCACAGGACCTGGCAAGCGTATGGGGCATATGATGTCAAGGACTGGTGGGCTTGATGTGCTGCTTTTTGGCGGCGCCAACGGCGCCGCACTCCTTGGCTCCTGGTGGCTCTGCAGTTGGTAACCACCGTCTGACAAAGCGCACGATAAGGGGCGCCTTTGGAGCGCCCCTTATTTTTTGCCGCCGGCGCAACCTTTAACATTCAACTTGCGTTTCAATTGTGGAAAAGAGGAGAAGGCGATGCGTTGCGAGGAGGCACGAGCACTTTTTGGTGATTACTTTGAAGGGGTGATAAGCGAGGAGCACAAGCAGGGTCTGATGGCGCATCTCAGCAGTTGTGCTGCGTGCCGCGCGGAATTTGAAAAGGAAAAAAGAGTGTGGATGCTCGTCGGCGGCGGTGTGGATGTTGAGGTGGGGTCAGGTTTTGTGGGACGGGTGGTAGAGGAAGTGGAAAAAAGGCGCTTTTTGAGGCGTCTTACAAGATGGGTTACCTGCGTTCTGCTGGCGGTTGCGGTATCGCTTCTTCTTGTGGGACTTTTGCGTGGCAAAGACCCTTGGGTTGAGGCGGTGACCAAGGACAAGGAACTGCTTGAGGCGCTGGATGTTTTGATGAAGACGGAAAAGGAAGAGATAGAGGCGGTAATGCAGGAAGACTTTCTCAACCAGTTGGCGGACTGGGAACTGGAGAGTAAGTGATGGTAGGAGTGGCTGTTGCGGTGCTGTTTTTGGTAGTGTCTGGGGAGGCGGACAATTCGTCTTACAGGGAGGATGTGATAAGGCGGTTTCTTGCGCTACCTGCCCATAAGAAGGCGGAGATTCTGGCGAGGTGGCGGCTGCTTAAGGGGATACCGAAGGAGAAGCGGCATAAGTTGATAGAGCGTTTGAGGAGATGGTTGAAGGAGCCGCGTTGGCGGCGCAGGGCGCTGCTGTTGCGGTGGCGGAGATGGCGGGCGTTGCAGCGCAGTCTTATGCGGCAACTCCCCTACAAAAAGCGTGTCGCTCTCCTGCGCCTGCCGCCGTGGCAACGCAACGCAGAACTCGCCAAAATCTTTAACCACCATCTACTGCAAGTCTACAAACCGCTCGTCTATCTGTTCGGCGAGGAACAGAAAAAACGGCTCCTTTCGCTACCTCAGGAGCGGTTCCTCTTTGAGATGCGGCGCCTGCTTAAGAGGCGTTTCAGTTTGGCGTGCCATATGGCGCTGCGCAGCCTTCCTTTACCGTTGAGGAAGCGGGTAAAAAGAGGGGAGATGCGACCGATAACGGTGCTTGCGATGCGCCTACCGCGCCACGAAAAGGTCCTCAAAACCTTAAGGAAAGAGCAGACGCTGGGGCTGCTGAAACGGGCGCCGAGGATAGCGCGTCTGGTTGAAACGGAGTTGGCGTGGCAAAGGATAAAACACAGCGCAGCCGAGCATCTCTCCTCGTATTTGGCGACACTGCCGTCGCAGAAGCGTTCTCTTCTGCTCAAGGCGCTGTTGGAGAACGGACAACCTGTGGAGGATATGCCGAAGGAACTGCGGACTGTGGCGATTCTGCCGGACGAGGCGCGGCGCGAGATTCTCTTATCCCTCAAACCACCGCTTGCTCCGCCTCGCGGTCCCCGCTAACGCGCATATTCCACCGCCCGTGTCTCCCGTATCACGGTCACCTTTATCTCACCCGCAAAGGTCAACTCATCGGCAATCCTGTTGGCGATGTTTCTGGCAAGAACGAGCGCTTCCTCATCCCCTACCTTTTCTGGGTCAATAATAACGCGCACTTCGCGTCCCGCCTGTATCGCATAAGCACTGCGCACTCCCTCAAACTCCGACGCCACCGACTCCAACCTCTCCAGCCGCTGGATGTACTTCTCCAGCGTCTCACGCCTTGCGCCGGGACGGGAAGCGCTTATGGCATCCGCCGCCTGCACAATAACGGCATACGGGGTTTCGGGAGGAACATCGCCGTGGTGGGCGGCAATCGCGTTACAGACGACCGACTTTTCCTGATAGCGTTTGGCGAGGTCCGCGCCTATCTGCGGATGCGCACCCTCAATCTCGTGGTCCACCGCTTTTCCGATATCGTGCAGCAGTCCGCAGCGTTTTGCGAGTTTCACATCAAATCCCAACTCCGCCGCCAACATACCGCACAGATGCGCCACCTCAATTGAGTGCTGCAGCACATTCTGCCCATAAGATGTGCGGAACTTAAGCCGCCCAAGCAGCATCACAAGACGGGGGTGCAGACCGTGTATGTCCAACTCCATACTTGCTTCCCGCCCTATCTTCTGCATCTGCTCATTGAGTTGCTTGCGCGTTTGCTCCACCACCTCTTCAATGCGGGCGGGATGGATTCTTCCGTCGGCGACGAGTCGTTCCAGCGCGCGCCGTGCCACCTCCCGCCTTATGCTGTCAAAACAGGAGACCACCACCACGCCAGGTGTGTCATCAACTATCAGGTCAACACCTGTTGCCTTCTCAAAAGCGCGAATGTTGCGCCCCTCCCTGCCTATTATCCTCCCTTTCATCTCCTCATTGGGCAGGTCAACGGTGGAAACGACGCCCTCCTGAGTGTGCTCAACGGAAACGCGTTGGATGGTGGTCGCCAGTATTCGGCGGGCTTCGTCTTCTGCCCTTTCGCGCGCTCTTTCAGTGTATCGCGCCACAAGCAGCGACGCTTCTCTCTCCAACTCCTTTTCAAGTTTTGACAGGAGAACCTCGCGCGCCTCCTCACGGCTCATCTTCGCCACACGCTGCAACTCCTCAACCTGCTTCGCACGCAACTCCTCCACTTCCTGATAGCGCTTCTTCAGTTCCTCCTCCTTCCGTTTCACCTCTTGCATTCGCTGCTCAATCTGGCGCTCCTTTCGCGAGAGAAAATCGGCTTTCTGGTCAAGCGTATCTTCTTTGCGCTCAAGACGCCTGCGTTCGTTGCGTAACTCCGCCCTGATTTTCTCGGCTTCTTCCTGTGCCGTCTGGCGTATGCGCATCGCTTCTTCTTTCGCGGCGATTTCGGCTGCCTGTTTTAAGCGTTCCGCTTCTTCTTGAGCGGCTTTTTTGATTTGTGAGGCGAGGCGGGCGGCGCGTTTCTGGCGTAGCATCAGCACTGCCACAGCAACAACCACACCAACTACCAATCCGCCGACCGCCGAAACCAATGTTGACCACCACATCGCGGCTCCCCCAATCCGTTTCGGCGTGTTCAGCGGTAAGACCAGATGGCAGGAAGAGGAAGAATCCTATCTTGTCAGGTCGTCAAGTGACTCTACCACAATGAGCCTTGCACCACCCACTTCCTTGACGACCCCCTTCACTCCAACACGACGGTAAAGGAAACGCTCAAGCCGCACATCGGCACGACCTGCCTTCAGGTAAGCAATTATGTCGCCATCCTTCATGCGTCGCAGACAGAATTTCGCACCATCAGGTCCGCTTACATACGGACCCATATCGTCAAGCCAACCCACTGCATCGTATTTGGATATCGGAGCAGGCTTCCTTCGCTCTCTTACCTCCTTCTTCGCCTCTTCCTCCACTTTCTTCAGAGTCTCCTTCAGCCCAATTATCTGTTCCTTCGCACGGGACAGTTCCGCCTGCAACCGCTCCTTCATCCGCTTCTCCTTCTCCAAGGCATCCTTCGCCTCAAGATAGGCTCTCCTCGCCTTATCGTACTCTTTTTTCAACTCCTCAAAACGCCTAAGCGCCTCCTCCATCTCTTTCCTTTTTCTCTCCAGTTCCTTTTGGAGTTGTCCCAATTTCTCCCCACTCTCTTTCTTCAGTCTCTCAAGTTCTTTCTCCTTCTCCCGCAATGCTTTCTTAATGGGGTCCTCTTCCTCGCCATCCGGTTTATCGCCGAACTTAACATACTTTCCGAAGACATAAACTACCGCGCCCTCTGGCGGCTCTATTTTATACCATCTTCCAACATCACCCACTATCGTCACTTTCTGCCCTTTTTTAAGATAGGTAACTCTTGTGTCCTGCGCGGTGGTGCCTGACCAAACAGATAACCCGTCCTTCAGAACCTTGCCCGTCCCGTCAAAGCGGTTAACAAAGCGCTTATCCACCAGAAAGACCACCCCTTTAGGCGGTTTTATCGCAAACCACTCCCCCTTTTTACCCATCACCACAATCTCATCACCCTTATTCAGTTTTGTAAGCGACCTGTAGTTTGTTCCCGGTCCGCAGCGGACATTCACCCTATCGCCTGTCATATACGCCTTGGCGGGGAATTTTGGCTTCGGCTCCTTCTTCTGCTGACCAAAAAGTGCGCAAACAGACACCAAACCTGTTATCAAAACAATGCTTCTCATCCCATTGCCTCCAATCGTAACAACTCTTGATATGATTGTATCTCCTATTTTATAATTTGTCAACCCAAAGGGGAGTCGGTTTACATCTTTATATCGGCAGCAGGAGGGCAGCGATGGGAACAGCCTACACACCTGGTCTGAAGGTAACGAGGTGGACACAGGTTACAAAGGTGCGTCGCCTTCCGATAAAGGGCGAGGTTGTGGTGAAGGAAGGGGATGCGGTGGAGCCGCAGACGGTGGTGGCACGGGCTTATCTGCCGGGGGAACTCCATATCATCCGTCTGCGGCGCGTTATGGGTGAATTGGAGCCCGTGGAGTTGAAAGAAGCGGTTCTCGTCAAGAAAGGTGATGCGGTGACCAAAGGGCAGATAATCGCCAAAAAGAAAGTCTTTTTCGGGCTTTTCACGACCAAGGCGGAGTCACCAATTGACGGGACGGTGGAGTTTTTTGCTCCACAGTCGGGCGACATCGGCATACGCGAAAAACCCAAACTGCTTGAACTCAACGCCTATATCAAGGGCAAAGTCACAAAGGTTTTGCCAGAAGAAGGGGTTGAGGTGACCACAAAGGGGGCGCTGATACAGGGCATATTCGGAGTTGGTGGTGAGCGGCAGGGCATAATAGAGGTAGTGGTGAACGGTCCTGACGAGGTGCTTGACGAGAAGCGTCTTTCTGGTGACATTGCGGGCAAGGTGTTGGTGGGAGGGTCGGAGGTGACGGCGGCGGCATTAAGGCGTTGCGAAAAAGGGGGCGCTGCAGGAATCATATGCGGCGGTATCCGCAATGAAGAACTGACCGAATTTCTGGGGTATGAGATAGGCATCGCCATAACAGGGCAGGAGGAGATAAACACAACGCTGATTGTGACGGAGGGTTTCGGGAAGATGGCGATGGCAAAGCGCACATTTGAGTTGCTGAAGTGGCTGAGCGGGCGGGAGGCGTCCATAAACGGCGCCACGCAAATCCGTGCCGGCGCAGTCAGACCTGAAGTTATCGTTCCTTTGACGGAGGAGGATGTGCCTGATGAGGAGCGCACTGAAAAGGACGAACTTCAAGAGCAGCAACTTGAGGTTGGCAGGATTGTGCGCATAATCCGTGTGCCGTATTTTGGGCGTTTGGCAGAGGTCGTGGCGCTGCCACCAGAGTTGCGCGAAATTGAAACGGGCTCAAAGGTGCGGATGCTTGAGGCGCGTATCATTGACACAGGCGAGGTCGTCTCCGTTCCGCGCGCCAATGTGGAAATCATCTCATAACACCCCACAGGCAAGCCGAAAAGAAAATGAGGCTTCTTGCTCCTCACTGTTTTGGAGGCTCACCCTGTGGGGTTCTTTGGCAGGTTCGCTGTCGTTGCAGTTGTCGGTATCGGAGTTCTGTTGGCGGTTCTTTATGATATGACAAGACAACAGGGGCTGATAAAACTTCAAAAACAGCCATTCCCAACCATCACACAGAATCCCGAAGGAACATCTGAAAAGCCGTCCCCCACCACAGAGAACACCACAAAGGAGACCCCGCCGCAGGAGACAGAACATCAGTCCCCCAAGAATCAACCTTCTACCGCTGTGTCCGTTGAGCCGCACACCAGCACTAAACAGAACACCCCTCAAGAAAAAGTAGAGAACACACCCCAGACTCAACATAAGACGACATCCCCAAAGCGTCTCCCTATACCTGCCCACCACAGAGTGAAGCGGGGAGAAACGCTGGCGGGAATTGCGCGGAAGTATTTTGGCGACTGGCGGCTCTGGAGAGCCATCGCATATGCAAACAACATAAAAAGGGTGGGCGATTTGAAGGTGGGGCAAGAAATTACGATACCCGCACTGAAAGTGCATAAGGTGCAGGTAGGTGAGACCCTCTACTCCATCTGCTTAAAGCATAGACGCGAAAGCCATCTGGAAGGCACGCTTTCTGAACTGGTGAAGAGAGTAGCCGACATAAACGGTATTGAGCCGTCAAAACTGCGCGCAGGGCAGGTCATAGCGCTCCCTCTCAAGTAGGGTGCTGCCCTACCGTTTGACAACCCACAACATAAGCGTTAAAATCGCATATGCAGGTTAGTCATTCTGCGAGCAAGATGGGATGGGACTGCGCAGGCGTCTTGAGAAGTTGCTGCAGGAAGAGAAGGAACCCCAGAAGGTAGCGCGGGGGTTTGCCATAGGCGCTGCCATTGCAGTAACCCCCACGGTGGGCGTTCAGACCGCGTTGGCGCTGCTCCTCTCTCTCATAACGCGAAGTTCAAAAATCGCCGCCGTTGCCGCAACCATTATCCTCAACCCCATCGGCTATATCCCGCCGGGTCCGTGGGCAGTCGCAAACTACTATGTCGGCGCCTTCCTCATCGGCAGAAGCCCCCTAAGTCTTGTTCGTCTGAAAGCGGTTTTTTCTCCAGAAGGCGAACCGTTCAGCATCGTCGCCGCAATGAAGCGTCTGGGAGGGCTTGGGGGAGAGATTATGCTACCTGTGTGCGTTGGGGCGGCAGTGTGCGCCGCCTGCGCCGCCGCCATCTCGTATATTCTTCTTCAGCGCTTCATAAAGAAACGCTCAACACAGGAATTGCAAGAAAAAGGTTGTGATTAAGGAGTTGCTCTTGGCACGGGTTGTCGTCTTCATTGATGGACAGAACTTCAGGAAAGCGCTTAAAGGGCTGCGTTTTACCACGGCTGAAGGGGTTTTTCGTCCTGAGGAGACGCAAGTCAAGTGGCACGGGTTCTTTTCGGAGGCGGTCAAGCGCTTGAGCAGACTTGCGGGATTTGAACACAAACTTGTTCGGGTCTATTGGTATACGGTTGCGAGGATAGGGACATATATGTTGCCTGATGAGGTGGATGAGCGTGTGAAGTGGCATGCGCGTGCATTGGGGGTCAGCGGTGGGGAGTTGTTGAGTGCTGCGCGGAGATGGGTGGATGAGGAGAGACGGCGGCTTGAGCGCATCCGTGCCGCATACGACATCATTGAGGCGGAACAGCCGTTTGTTGAGTTTCGTTATGTGGGGCAGTTGGCTCTGGCACCGTTTGAGCCGTGGCAGCCTGAGACACGGGTTGAAAACGGGCGTCTTGTAAGTTACGCCGGCACCCGTCGTGGCGAGAAAGGCGTTGACCTCGGTATGGCTCTTGATATGGTGGCGAAGATGCACTCCTACGACGCGGCGTTACTTGCAAGCGGCGACGCCGACTTCCTCCCCGTCGTCCGACACCTTAAAAACAATATGAAATGGGTCTACCTCTTCAGCCTCCTCAACGAGCCAGACGATTTCCACTACACATCCGCCGACCTGCGCATCCATGTTGACCTTGCCTTCCAAATGACCCGCGACGACCTTGCTCCCTTCCTTATCGTCTCAAAACTGCCGCCTTATGCTCGCGCAATAGTTAAGGAGGCAAAACAATGAGACAAGTCTCTCTTGCGGTCGCCATATGTGCGCTTGTATGTGGTTGCAGCGGTATCAGGTTGCGCTTCAGACCCCCTGTAGGCGCCCTCATCACCATCAGCGTTTCGGGCACCCTTAAAAAGGGTGAGCCGCCCACCCAAACCTCCGTAAAACTCTTTGTTCAAAGATACTCGGATGGAAATCCCGTCCTCAAGTTGGTCAGAGACAAAAACAAGCCTGAAATATCCTTTGTAGTGAGCAGGAGAATGGGGCTTCTGCGGAAGCCGCAACAGGAGGCTGCAGAAAGCCAAAGTGAGGCGGATGTGATGGAGGGGATGGCGTTTGCGGCGATGGTTGCCCTTCCCTTCACCTGCGAGTGGCTACCGAAAAACCGTGTGAATTTGGGCGACAGTTGGACGGCAACCCCGCCGTCAGAGCAGGAAACATCACCCGCCATTAGGATGCGTCTTGCCGCACAGGAAAACGAACTGCTCCGATTAGAAGGAGTCCCTGCAAAAGCCACAGAACCTCTGGGCGGAATCCGTGCTGTTAGGCTGCTTTGGGACAGGGCAAGAAGAGTTCCACGCATACTTGAGTTTGAGGGTGCAGACAACCAAAAATTGCGCTACACATTCTCCTTCGTGGAGGGTGCAGAATGAGGCGGGGTGCGGTGGCGCTACTGGCTGCAGCAATAGTCTGTGTGGTGGCTGCCCAGAAAGACACCCCCCCGAAAGGGGTGGCGTGGTGCGAGACGATTCAGTCGGCAAAAGCGGCAGTTCGTGCAAAACGCCTTCCACTCCTCGTCTTCTGCCACGACACAACATACGACGACTCAAGCAAGATGCACGCCCACTTTGAGCAACCACTTATTCAGGCGATATGCCGGCATTTCGTCTGCCTTTTCCTCAACCAAGCCTACAACCGCAACGCCTACCAACAAGCCTATGTCCCCTATCTTGCCGCCACTCCCACCCAGAACATCCGCCCACCAATCATCACAATATGCGACACCGCTGTCTGGCCCCAGAAGGAGTTCCGCATTGAAGGGAGTTGCCCCGACCTTGACCGCTTCGCCGCCCACCTTGAACGCGCACTCCGAAAACTCGCCCCACAAGAATTCTCAAAATTCCTCACAGAACGGGTGCCACAAGCCCCGTGGAGCGAACTGGCAAAACGCACAGAAAACTGCCACATCCGCGCAACAACTGACGACCCAAAACAGCAAACAACCTACATCAAACAACTCCGCGTCTTTCTCAAAGCACTTCAGAAGCGCATTAAAACCAACCTTTCAGGCAAAAGGGCAAAACCGCTCCTTAAACTTCTGTCAAAGTATTCTGCGGCGGTCAAGCGTGTTGCGGGCAAAAAATCCAAAGCGCGCGAAAAAGCGCTGCAGAAAGCCGAAGCAGCGTTTTCCGCTTTCTTTGACGCGCTCAAAAAGCAGGCTGAAAGAATGAAGGTCTATCTGACCTGCGGCAAGCGGGGACATCCGATGTTTTGCAAAGACGCAAAAGAGCACCCCAACAAATGTCCGCTCTGCAAAAAACCGCTCAAGCCTTTTGAGTTTGACCCCGACGATGTGTGGGGCTGCGGTGAGAAGGAGCATCCCAAATACTTCGGCTCCCATCCTGCAAAATGTCCGGTCTGTGGGAAGGAGTTGCGTCAAGGCGGATAAAAAATGGTTGCGCAAAGGCGTGTGGTCTGTAAAATTCATCCTGTCAGGGGGAGAGGGTATATGCGTTTTGCGTTGGTAGTCTCTGTTCTGATTGTAGGGTGCGCGACAGGTAAGCACGCGGCAACAGAGGTGCACAACCTTGATTTTGAGTTCGCAATCCTGAAGGCAAGGGTGCGCTCAACGCTTCAAAAAGCGTTTGATATCGTGGAGGAGCCGCAAGAGGGCGTTTTTGTGACGGAGTATCAGATAACGCCTGAAGGGGTGGGAAGCCTTTATCAGTATTCGCGGAGGGCTGTGGTGGAGATAAAGCCGCAGGGTGCGCTCTACAACCTTTACATCCGCGTGGACCGCTATGTGCGTAAGAGGGGTGAGCGGTTTGAGCGGGGATGGCACTGGTTTGCGCGTGATGAAAAAACGGAAGAAAAATTGCGTCGGCTCTTCCTTGCAGAGATAAGAGATGACCTGCGCCGTCAGAAGGCGCATCAGCGCTACATAGAGTGGCTGCGAGGCTGGTAGGAGGTCGGATGTGCCTAACACAAAGAGCGCCAAGAAGTGGTTGCGCAAGAACAAGAAACGCACGCTCCACAACAGGGTGTTTAAGTCAATGGCAAAAACCTACATAAAGCGTGTGCTGGCAGCGGTGAAAGCAAAGGACCTCTCCGCGGCTGAAGCGGAGTTACGCCTTGCTTTCAAGCGTATTGACAAATGCGCAAAACACAACATATTCCATCCCAACAAGGCGGCGCGGCTCAAAAGCCGTGTCGCAAAAATGGTGGAAAAACTGCGCAGAGAACAAACATCCCAAACGGCGACATAAAAGCATCAACCGTGGTGCGGTTTTAAGACATAGACCGTCAACTCCTGCGGCAGGGTGTGTGGCGCCAATTCCAACTCGTCCACCCGCTCAACACGAGCGAATTTTGCCACAAAAGCACTCTCATCACTTATCGGCAGCGCCAGTCCCTCTATGCGGAAATGCATTGGAATAACTACCTTGGGATTGAGCGCCTCCACCACTTGCTCGGCACCTTCTGCCGTCACCGTGTATGTTCCGCCAACAGGCACCATCAAAACATCCACACGCCCGATTTTTGACACCGTCTCCTCATCCAGAGTATGCCCCAAGTCTCCTGCGTGGCAGACTCGTATCCCTTCCAATTCAAAGCAGAACACAGTGTTTTTGCCACGCTGACTGCCGCGTGTCTCATCGTGATATGTCCCGATTCCTTCAAACTTCACGCCTGCCGCTTCGTGAGTCCCGACTCCCCGCACCACAGACGGGTTTCCCGCAACCTTGTCTGTGGCGTTGTGGTCAAAGTGGTCGTGACTGCTTGTGACAACATCCGCTTCAACTTTTGGAAATTCAATCCCTATCTGGTCGTATGGGTCTGTAACGATGCGCACACCCTGCCCTTCAATCAGGAAAGAGGCGTGTCCGAGCCAGCGTAT
>CAZPBO010000013.1:33412-39394 GCA_964584815.1 uncultured Planctomycetota bacterium | reverse complement strand
GGCGGTGCGGCGTCGTTCGCTTTTCTGACACATTCCCCATCCATTTACTGCGCAACTCTGACGAACTTGTGAAGTTTTACACTTCAGAATGTGGAGGTTACAAAATATGGCGCGTTCAGGTGTCACCCTCTTGGTGGTGGTTCTGGTTCTGGGGTGCTCCCATAAGGGAGAGGAGTCTTCCATTAAATGGCGTGTGGCGAGTATCACGACGATAGACAACGACATAGGGCGTGTGGACTGGTCGTATGCGCGTAACAAGTTGGCGGTGGACAAGATGGGGGCGGATGGTTATTTTGACATCTGGCTAATGGACCCTGACGGTTCAAACGCCGTCTGCCTGACGCATGGTGTTGCGGGACTGCCTGACAAACATGTTGGCAATCCTTCGTGGCATCCCAATGGTGAGTGGATTGTCTTTCAGGCGGAGAAGCAGCAGCATCTGGGTTCATCTGACCTGTCCACCCCTGGCATTGGCTTGCACAACGAGTTGTGGGTCATCAGATATGACGGTTCGGAGTTTTATCAGTTGACGACAGTGCCGGGCGGTTGTTCAACGCTCCATCCTCACTTTTCGCATGACGGCACGAAACTGGTGTGGGGGGAGACGGTATCGGGTCCTGATGACTGGGTAATAAAGATAGGCGATTTTGTGGTTGATGCAAGCGGTGCGCATCTTGAGAACATTCAAACGCTCACACCAGGAAACCCCTCCTCACCTGTCTGGTATGAGACACATGGTTTTTCGCCTGATGACAGAAAGATTATCTTTACCGCGAATCTTGAGTCGGGTCAGCCGTGGACGGGTGCCGACATCTACACATACGACCTGACCACGGGGCAACTGCAGCGTCTGACCCACTCTTTCTCCGACTGGGACGAGCACGGGCATTACAGTCCTGACGGTTGCTACATAATTTGGATGTCAAGCGCAGGGTTCACTTTCAGCGGTGTGGGCGATTTGAGCACGGAGTTTTGGATTATGTCTGCGGATGGTTCACGGAAAAAGCGTCTGACATTCTTCAATGAGCCGAGTCACTCTCACTACACGGGGCATCGGACGGTGGCAGGCGATTTTGCTTGGTCGCCTGACGGCAGCGCGATAATTGGACGCCTCATTCTTGACGGCGACAACGACCACGCCCGCCTTGTGCGTATTGCCCTTACAAGATAGCCCGCGCAGATTTATGTGGCGCTCAATGCGCTGCGATGGGGGGAAGGGTTGGCGAGTTTGTAGTTGCCGCGCTGACGGTCGCGCAACTCCGCTAACTTGCTGGGATTCCAGTTGTTCACGCGACTATAATAGCCCACGATGCGTGTAATACCGTAGACATGGGGGGAGGAGCAGGCGGGGCAGGAGTTGAGCAGACCGCGTGATGTGGCGTGGCAGTCCTCGCATATCGTAAATTCGGGTGATATAGTGAGTTGGGCGCATTGGGTTTTGAAGAAGGTCTTTTTGACGAGCGCGTATATGGAGTCGGGATGTGGTCTTTGCTCGCCGACAAACGCGTGGATTATGGCGCCGGATTCAATCTGGGGATGGAATTTTGACTGGAGCATAATTCGTGTGATGATGTCCACGGGGGCGTCGGCGCGCAGATGGATGGAGTTGGTGTAGTAGACCTCGTCGCGGTCAATGTCGCCGCGCACGAACTCCGCCGCCTCGGGGAAAAGCGTTAAGTCAACTTTTGCCAGACGCCGCGATGCCGACTCCGCAGGCGACTCCTCCAGCGCAAACTTCATATTGTGCTTGCGGCTCAACTCCTGTATCCTCAAATACAGAAACGCCACTATCTTCAATCCGAGTTTGAACGGTTCATCTCCTTCGTGCAGTTCCCGTCCGCACAACCTCTGCACCGCCTCGTTCAGACCTATAAGCCCCACAATGTAGGTGGCTTTGCTTAGGTCCACATAAGGGCGTCCGTCCAGAGCGGGTTTACCTATCTCCCAAAGCGGCATATCTGGACCGCTCATCAGGTATTGGATGAAGCGGCGCTTCTGCAGATGCGCCTTCACCACCAACTGAAGCATTTTGTCCAGTTCATCAAAGAACGCGTCCAGTTTGCCTCCAGCGCGGTAAGCCGCCTGCGGCAGGTTTATGGTCACATTCTGGAAGCCGCAGAAACGCATTGATTCTGGGTGCTTTATGACATAGGTGTCTTTTATGGTGGTTCGGAGTCGGCAGCAAGCGGCGAGTGTGACCGCATCGCGGTCAAAGACGAAATACGGGGCGCCGTTTTCGCTCGCCACCACACAGGCGAACCGCAGCAACTCCTCCTGTTCGGGGTCTTCAAATGTCTCGTTGCTTATGTGGAGGTCGCATTTGGGGAAGGCGAACGGGTGACCGTAGCGGTCGCCTTCGCGCCAGACTTCAAGCAGCGCACGCAGAAACTGTTTCGCCACCTTGTCATAGTCGCCGTATGTTTTGCCGTTGTATTCTCCGCCGCGACCGACGGCGGGCACATCGCGCAGGTATGGCGGCACGCCTGTATGGAGGTTGAAGTCCAGAAAGAGGGTTTGTCCGCCGCGGCTGAAAGCGTTCTGACTGCCGCTGAATATCAGATACTGCGCTTCCTGTTTCATCTCCTTAAAAGACATCCCCTCAAGGTAGGGGGCGTAGAAGATGTTGAGATAGCCGACTCCCAGGGCGCCGGCGTAATATGCTTGCATAGATGCGAGGAATGTGTTGAGGTGTCCTGTGAGGGTGCGGGCGTGCTTTGCGGGCGCGCTTGATGTGTCAAGGTTGGACAACTGAAGACCGTATTTTTTGATGTACTCAAGGGAGTGGCTGGAGCAGTAGACGCGGGTGGGATAGCCCAAATCGTGTAGGTGTATTGCGCCTGATAGGTGGGCTTGCGCGACATCGTCGGAGAAAACCTCCTGAAGCGCAAACTGTTTTAAGATGTGTTCGGCGATAGCCAGATTTATCGCTTCGGGATTGTTGGCGGCGATGTTGGAGTTTTCTTTCGTTTTGGAGTATATGAGCATCTCCAAATCGTATTTGGGGATACCGATAAGTTTCTGTTTTTTGAGCGGTTTCTGTAAGCCGCGTTCAAAGAGTTCGTTGTCCACCAACTCGCGAATCATATCGGTGGAGATGGACTTAAGTCCGCTGGCGAGGATGCGGTCTTCAACGGCGTCAGCGATTTCCTCTGCTGTTTTTTCAGAGAGTTCCGCTTCGGCGATGAGTTGTTCCACGATTCTGCGTTTGTTCCAGGGGTGGACTTGGTCGCGGGTTGTGGGTGCCACAAGGAGAGACAGGTCGGTGGAGTTAGCGAAGAGGGAGCGCTGTTTACGGACTTTGAGGGTTTCGCGGATACGGCGACGGCGTTCGCGGTAAAGGATGAACGCTTTGGCGGTTGTGGGATGTCCTGTCTGAATCAGAACGCGCTCTATCGTGTCGCCGACATCTTCAACGGTGGGGATGGTGTCGGGGGCGTCAAAACGCTGTTCCAGAACGAGCGTTACCGCCGCCGCCAACTCCTCCGCCAATTCCCTGTCGTGTCCCCCTACCGCCGCAGCAGCCTTGAATATCGCATCCGCCACTTTGCTCTCATCGTACGGCACTACCCTGCCGTCCCTTTTCCGAACATATTTTATCATCCTTCCACCCCCTCATTACTTCCCTTCTGTCTCCTGCGCAGCGCGAACAAAGTCATCCGCACCGCGAAATTCACGATAGACGCTCGCAAACCTTATGTAGGCTACCTTGTGCAACTTCCGCAACTCCTGCATCACCCACTCACCTATTAGGTGGGTTGGCACCTCGTCCGACTCGTAGTCAAAGATTTTGCGCTCTATGCGGCTCAATGCGGTCTCTATCCGCTCACTCTCTATCGGTAACTTATGGCACGCTTTGAGGATTCCTGTCAGCAGTTTGTCGCGGGAGTAATTTTCGCGCCTGCCGTCCTTCTTCACCACCCGAACAGGGAAGCGTTCCACCCGTTCATATGTGGTGTAGCGCCTTCCGCAGGCTTGGCACTCCCTGCGCCGCCTTATCGCATTCCCATCCTCCGCAGGACGGCTGTCTATCACCCTGTCATCGTCCTGACCGCAGAAAGGACAACGCAAATCAAATCCCCCACTTATTGCGCATTCAAACGGAAAAGACTCAAAATATGGTGTCATTATATCCTACGCTGAAGAGATGTCAAGCCCCCCTCCCACTATTTTTCTCCCTTCGCCACGCCCCATAACTCCAACTCCCCCTGACGCCCTACCAGCATCACCTCACCTGTGCAGTCAACGCACACCACATCCGCTATAATCTGGGCAGGTTTTGTATGCGGTAGGCGATATATCGCCAGTCTCTTCTCCTTCAGAACACCGAGACAGACACCGTCTGCATCCACCACCACCCGCCGTGCGTCTCCCACCTTGAACCGACAGACCTGTGTGCCGTCTGCTGACCAAACCACCGCCTCGCCTCTTGTCAACCCTGCTATGTGGTCACCGTTTGCGTATATAGCCTCCGCGTGGGTGGGGATGATGCTCCAGGACTCTTTTGTGCGGATGTAGATACCTCCGTCAAAGGCGAGTGCTGCCACATTTTCCGTAACGCCTGCCAGTCTAACAGACCGCTCCACGCCTTCCTTCCGCACCCGTCGTGCGCATCCCATCCACAACTCCACAAGGAGTATGAGAAGCCGCATTACGGCACAGCCACCCGCTACATAGAACCAGCGGGGCAGCGTAAGTCCAAGCCCCGTCGCAACCCTCTCAATTGCGTTCCAGACGACACCGTATCCTGCGAATTTTAAGCCCAGCGCTATGCCGAACCACAACCCGAACAGCCATATACAGGCATTTGCAAACCACAAAATGAAATGAAGAAGCCCCCAGCGTTCTCCTGCGGGCGCGAGGAAAAGCAGCCCTCCGGTATGGGCAAGGCAGAGTTTGCCTTTGGCGAAGGCGAGGGCGAGTGGGCGTGGAATGCGCACAGGGCGTGCCCAGCCCAAAATCCACGCTCTTTTTGGTGATATGAGCAGGGTGAACAGCAGTCCCAGAAGTGGCAGGATAAAAAGCATCAGCCGTGTTGATGCGAGGAATTGCTCTTTTTCTATAAGGTGTAGGCGCAGGAAGAGGGTTGGCGAAAGGAGTGCTGCCGCAAGCGCGGCAAGCAGCACACCGCGTAGGAAGGGACGCATAACCCAGTGAGGTTTCCTGAACTGTGGTCGCAGGGTGCAGGCTGTGTGTTCGCCGAGGAAATGGTGCATTTTTTGCGGCAGTAGGAAGAGTCTGTCAGGCAGGGCGAAGGCGACGAAATCTTCTGAAGCGGCAAGGCAGAGAGGCGTTCTGGGTAGGGGTAGTTGGATAGGTGGGGCGCTTTCGCGCAGCCAAATTACCGAGAGGTCTGATGAGACGAGTGTATTTTGGGGTGAGTGGGCGGCGGAGCGTGGGGGTGATGGCAGAGGTAGAGATTTGATGGGTCGGATGAGGGAGCCGGCGGCGGCGAGTTGTCGTGCTTCCTGCAGCATCTCTCCCAGTTTTTTGTCGGGGCGGATTCTGATTGCTTCCTCAAGGAGGCGGATGGCTTCGGCGTAGCGGCAGGCGGCTGTGGCGGCTTCCGCTTGGCGGGTGAGGCTTTCAAGGCGAATCTTTGCGCGCTGCGCTTCCTTCTTTATGGAAAGCGCTTCGGGATGGTTGGGAAGCAACTGAAGCGCTTCGTCGGCGGATGAGAGCGCCGCCTCGTAGTTGCGCTCCCGTAGTGACCTACGCGCCTTCTCCAAATGGCGCTCCACATCGGCACGCAGCGCCTCCACAGTCGCTATGACACCACGCGCACCCTCGTGGTCGCAGCAGAACTCAAGCGCCTCATTCGCCAGACGGAGCGCCTCTTCCAAACTGTGGCTGCGTAGCGCTTTGTCCGCGGAGGCGGCAAGACCATCGGCGATCGCCCGCGAGGACGCCGCTATGCGCTGACGCAGCATCTCCGAGTCCCGCACCTTCTGCGCCTTGCGATAAGACTGCAGCGCTTTTTCGTGG
>CAZPBO010000013.1:0-33312 GCA_964584815.1 uncultured Planctomycetota bacterium | reverse complement strand
ATGAGGACATAGTTCAGTTCTTTGGAGAGGTCAGGGATGGGTGGCGGCGGCTCGTTCAGAATTTGAGCGTAAATATCGCCTTTGTGGAACGGGGGGTGTCCTGCCAGCAGTTCATAGAGAGTTGCGGCAAGGGCATATATGTCGGTGGCGGGACTGGGGGGGCGCCCCCTTAAGACCTCCGGCGCCATATACGGGAGTGTTCCCACAACGCGGGTCTGGAGAGTGGCTTCTACGAGGCGGCGGGCGATTCCGAAGTCGGTCACCTTCACCACGCCGTCTCTTGAAAGCATAATGTTTTTGGGCTTTATATCGCGGTGGACAATCTTTTTTGAGTGGGCGTAATCAAGAGCGGCGGCAACTCCTTTTGCCAGCGCCACCACTTCCGTAACCGCCAAACGCCGCCCTTCCCTTCTCCCCGCTATGCTCGTTAGGTCCGCCCCGTCTATGAACTCCATCACAATAAAGCAGCCTCTGTCGGGGTCGGTTTCAAGGTTGAAGACGGCGGCGATGTTGTCGTGATGCAGTTGGCGGGCAAGCAGCACCTCTTTCTTCAGCGCCTCAATGGCGGCAATATCGCCAGAAACCTCGGGTGGAAGCAGTTTCACCGCTACCTGCTGTCCAAGATGGGTGTCAGTGGCGAGATAGACCATTCCCATCCCACCGCGCCCCAGCAACTGCACAAGGATATAGCGTCCCGCCAGCGCTTCTCCTTCCTCCGCAGGAGTTACAAGGGTGTGAAAAGAGCCGCAGGCGGGGCATACCCCGTCAACCAGTTCACCACCACAACGCGGGCAGACCTCTTTCATCTCCGCTCCTTGAGGATTTCCACAAGCCGTGGCAGGGCAACGCTGGCTTTCTGACGCACCACCGCCACTGCCGCTCCGTCAAGTGGTGTCGGTTCAAGGTTGATTATGGCAAAGGATTGGGCGTGTTGCGGCACGAACGCTGCGGGATAGACGACCAGGGATGAGCCAACGGAGAGGGCGATTCGGCTGCGTTGTGCCGCTTCAAACGCCGCTTCCAGCACCCCTGCCGGCAGCGCCTCCCCGAAAAGCACAACATCAGGACGCAGAACCGCACCGCAGCGCTCACAAACGGGTGGAAACGACTCAAGCAAAATTTTGTCTATCTCCTCCAGTCCGCAGCGGAAGTCGCAACGGGTGCAGAGAAAGCGGCGGGTTGAACCGTGCAACTCCAGCACCCCTTCTGTCCCCGCCGCCTGATGGAGTCCATCTATATTTTGTGTCACAACCGCGCTCACCCAGCCATCCTTCTGCAACTGCGTCACCGCATAGTGGGCGGGGTTGGGTTTCACTTTCTTCAGAATGGGCAGACGCACATCAAGGAAGAACCGCCAATACAGAGACGGGTCGCGCCGAAACGCATCGGCAGTAGCCACCTTTTCAGGGTCGTATTTTTCCCAAAGCCCGCCGCGACCACGGAATGTCGGTATCCCGCTTTCGGCTGATATCCCAGCACCAGTGAAAATAAGAACACCGCCTTCAACACAGTGTTCCGCTATCTTCCTCAACGCATCCTCCATAGGATTTCCCTTATCCATCAACAGAGACCTCCTCTGTTAGGTTGTCGCTGACTTCTCTAACATTGAAACATCGTGCATCCTGAAGGGTGAAGGAGACATCCATATAGACATCAAATGGGCGTCTTGTTTTGAAGTTTTCACAGAAGAGTGAACGAACCCACTCTTTGGGGATTCTGTTGCGGATGAGTGCGTAGAAGAGACCGTTTCCGAGGAGATAGCCGAGGTGGTGGGTGATGAGGTTGAGGATTTCGGGAGGCTCTTTGAGGAAGGCATAGGGAGGGTTGCTCTTTTTGCGTATGGAGTGAGCGCGTTGTTCGTATCGGCGGTGTGAGAGGATGTGTTTTGCGACGCGGCGGAGAGTTGTTTCTTCGTTGTTGGCGCTTCTTGAGGAGCGGCGTTTGAGAAATTGGCGGAAGTCCTCTTCGGTGTAGCATCGCCGCCGCTGGTTGATTATTTTTGAGCCGAGGAATCCGAGCGCCTCTCGCAGAGCCGCTTGGTAGAACCTCTGGCGGGGGTTGGTGTGGCGGTGGAAGCCGCCGGCGCATATATGGTTTATGAAGTGGGCGGCTTCTTCGGCGGCGTGGTTGAGGCTTAAGTTTGCCAAAAATATTATGCGTCCGCTCTCAAAGTAGAGCGATGTGTCGTGCTCTATGCGGCTTTTCAACTCCTTCACCTCGGGTTCAGTGAAGTGGCGGCGTTCAAGCATCATCACCAGAAACTCAAGGTCAGCGTTGGTGTAGACACTGAAGTCGTCCAGACCTTCCTTTGGCAGGTCAAGGAAATCGGCTATCGCGTTTATTATGGTTATTAGGTCGTCCTCTATCGCCGCGTGGGATGAGGTGACCCGCCACAACCGTGAATACCCCAACTCTTCTATGTCCTCTATCCAGTTTAGGTATGTGCGCAGTTTCGCCAGTGGAGTGGCATTTATGACACAGTAACGGTTTTTGGATATCTGCACCACATCAACGCGGTGTTCAAGTCGTCGCGACGCCAGTTGCCAGTATATCCTTTCTGAGTTCTGGAAGATGATGAGCCATCGGCGCGTAAGGCGGCGCTTCTTTAGGATGTGTTCCACCTCTTTGGGCAGGTGCGGATATGCCACATGCCAGTCGCCGTCAAGGACAAAAATAAGGCTGTCGGGGTGCTGTGTTGTTAGGTCGGCGATAATTTTTGCGGCGTGCTTATCGCGGGCGGCGAGGCGGTCGCGCAATCCTTGCGGATGGCTGTTTATGCCGAACACTGCTATCCCGTGTTCCCGTGCAAACTCAAACAGCACTTTGTAGTGTTCCCACACAAAGCCCCAGGTGTGCGCATAATCAATGCGGCGCAGAAACTGCTCCTCGCTTATCTCACCCCGCATATAGGCGTCAAGGTGTTTTTGATGGTGCGACATCACCGCCTCAACGCACAGGATTATTTTGGGCTTTCGCGGAAAGACATGTTCCAGTATCTTCACAGGCGTTCTCTGTGCCTGCGCGAGGGTGTGGTAGTCTCCGCAGTAGACTATGTCCGATTTCGCCACTTTTTCTATAAGTTCTTTTTGCGTTGCGATGCGCGCAAAACGCCGCACCTCCGCCTCATACTCATCCCTATACCGCTTGAAAACCGGGGTATCCTCACGCACCACATCCTTTATCTGTTCGTGCATACGCTGAACCATCTTCTTCTGCAGCGCCAGCAACTCCGCGTGCAAATCCATCCTTAAACTCCCGCTGCCTCTGGTGCAACCGCTTTTTGGGCGCTCACAACCTCCGCCGCTTCCCTCAAGAACTCCTCGCACTGCTCCACCGCCCGTCCCGAAAGCAGCGCCACATCAAGAAACTTCCGCGCTTCCTCTCTCTTCATAATTCCCTCTCTTTCCACCTCTTCAAGGAAAGCGTCCACGCTTTGGGACTGTCGGTAGACGGTGGCGGCTCTGCGCAGCGCCTCGTGCAACTTCTGCCTATCTCCCCCCCGCCGTGACGCCTCCATCAGCAAGCCCTCTGTTGCAAGTAACGGCAAAAGCCCCGATATGTCGCGCTCTGACGGCTCAAACTCTTCAACGATTCTGCAGCAGTAACGGACAGCGGAGGCGGCTGCCAGAAAAAGGCGCTCAATGTAAAGCCGCCGCGCCGCCGAATCGTCCAAACTCCTCTCCAACCAATTGTGCGACGCCGTCTCCCTCACATAACCCTCCAGCACAAACACATAACGGCACAAAGCACATACCCTTTCTGCGTCCACTGGGTTGCGCTTGTGTGGCATAGCGCTTGAGCCGACCTGCGTTTGGCTCGTTTTCTGGCGCAAATCGCCGAGTCCCGTCAGCAGGCGGATGTCCTGGGCGAATTTATGAGCGCTGACAGACAACTGGCAGACCGCCTGCGCCACTTCCAAATCCAACTTGCGACTGTAAATTTGGGATGTCAACGGCATAACTTTGCCAAATCCGAAATCTGCTGCCACCGCCCTGTCCAACTCCTCCACCTTCTTTGCGTTTCCACCAAACAGAAGCATATACGAAGCCTGTGTTCCCACCGTCCCCTTAACGCCGCGAAACGGAAGGGTTTCCGCCAAGTTGCTTAAGCGCTTTATGTCCGATAGGAAATCCTGCAGCCACAGACAAGCCCGCCTGCCATAAGTGGTGGGCTGTGCCGGCTGAAGGTGGGTGTAGGAGAGGCAGAACTTGTTTTTGTGGCGTTCTGCCCAATTGAGGAGGAGTTTGCTGAGGTGAGTGGTGTAGGCTGCCAGTAAGCGCAGCGCCTCGCGGATGTTTATCAGGTCGGTGTTGTCAACGAGGAAGTAGGATGTGGCGCCGAGGTGGAGGATGGGACGGGCGGCGGGCGCCACCTCACCGAACGCCTCTATATTTGCCATAACATCGTGGCGCAGACGCCTCTCCAACTCCTCTATGCGCTTTGTGTCTATTTTGTCCAGCGCCGCTTCCATCTGCGCAAGCGCCTCATCGGTTATGACGGAAAGTCCCAACCGCTTCTGATGTCTGGCGAGGGAAAGCCAGAGTTTGCGCCAAAGCAGAACACGGCGCTCCAGAGAAAAAATCTCCCGCATCTCTTTGGGCGCATATCTTTCCGCGAGCCAGTCCACAAGACGCCTCCTCAACATCTGAATTATACATATAATGTGAACACCTCGCAACGCATAAGGCGTTGCGGCGTTATACTTGTTGTTGGAAATAGCATAGGAGGATGTGATATGCGCAAGTGGGTTGTTGTGTTGGGGTTGCTTTGTGTTTGTGGGGTGGTGTTTGGTGACTGGATACCGCCACGGCGCTCACCCCATCGCAGAAAAGGTGGTGAGGCTATGCCACCGCTGCCGCTGCCTGCAACGCCTCTCCGCCGCACCGAAAAGAAAAGACCCCCCTCACCGCCCACCCTCATCGTTCGCCTCATACACGGTGGTGTGCGCAAAGTCGTTCACAACGGTCGCGAATACCGCTTCTGGGACTGGAACACAAACCCGGGCGCTATCAAAAACCTGCTACGCTTCGCCTTCAAAGATTTGGGCATTCGCCACAGACAGCAGATACTCTCTCTTGCCCGCCTTGAATGCGACCCGAATCGTTATCCCATTGTTCTGATAACGGGGCATCTGCCGCTCAAATTCTCAGATGCCGAGATAAAGAAGATGCGGGAGTTCGCGGAAAAAGGTGGGTATCTCTGGTTTGAGGCGTGTTGTGGCAACAAGACATTTTGGCAGTCGGCGATAAAGGTTGTGAAGAAGATGTTTCCGCACCGAAGGATTCTGCGCCTGCCGCCAGAACATCCCCTTTTCCACAGTCACTATTCTATCACGACCTGCGAATACAATTTTGCGGGCAAGAGGGTAAAGCGCAATGAGGTGCCGGAAGTTTACGGAGTGGATATTGGCTGTCGCACGGCAGTTTTCCTTTTCAGGCACGGTATAACAAACGGTTGGGACGGGTTTCACGACCCCGGCGCTTATGACTTTGAGTTCTCAACTGCCCGCAAACTGGGCGTTAACCTCGTTGCTTACTGCCTTGCCTACTTCAAGTTGGGGCTTTTTATCGCCTCAAGCCGCATCTATCCGCAGCAAAAGACACCCGATGAGGGTGCCTTTGTCTTTGCCCAACTCCGTTTCGCGGGCAACTGGGACACAAATCCCACAGCCGCTATCAACCTTCTGCAGGAAGTGCAAAAAGAGACTCCTGCGGTGGCACGGTTCAAACGCGTCTCGCTTGACCCCGAAAAGGACGATATAACAAAATATCCCTTCCTTTTCATCTGCGGACACGACGATTTCTCCTTCAGCAAGAAGGCGGTGGAGAAGTTGCGCAACCATCTGCTTTCAGGTGGCTTTTTGGTGGGGGACGCCTGCTGTGCGCGTCGCGCCTTCACCAACTCCTTTGTGAACCTTGTTAAACAACTTTTCCCCAACGCAAAACTGAAACCTCTGCCGCCAGACCATCCCATCTACAATGCCAGATTCAAGATAGCATCCGTCTCTTATCTGGGCAAAGCGGGGAAACTGCCTCCGCTGCCGCTTTACGGCGTTGATGTGAATGGGGTGACCCGCATTATTTTCTGCCCATATGCCCTCTCAAACGGCTGGGAGAAGGAGGAGCATCCCTTCACCGTTATGGTGGCGCCGGAAGACGCCCTCAAACTGGGGGTCAACATAATAACTTATTGTCTGACCCACTAACGAGCATTTTTGAGAGCGGTTTTTGCGAACTTGAGGTGGCGCTTGAGCGCCCAGCGCGGCACCTCTGTCTTCACAAGCAGCGTAAGCCCCGACTCATCGCGCAGGGTCTCCACCGAGTCGGCGCAGAGGATGCGACGTGCCTCGGCAATGGCGTCTTTGGCGGCGGCATCGTCCACCTTGCCCACCAGAAGGCGCAGAACACGCGGCTTGCGTTTGCCCACCTCAACCACCACATCGCATCTCTTCTCACCACGCCAGACACCCAGACGCACCTTCATCCCCGGCAGCATATGCATAAAACGACGCCGAAAATCGGTAAGCGACCATATAGGACCGTAATCAACCGATAAGATGATGTCGCCAACCTTGAGACCTGCTTTTTCCGCAGGACTGCCTGTGCGCACCGAGACCACTTTAAGTCCCCAGCCGGCGGGAGCCTCGGCTTTTTGGCGTAGCGGTGCCATATCCTTTCGCAGCCCATCAGGCGCGTCCGCCTCTTTCAGCGTTCGTCCGCGGAAGCCCAGATACGGATATCCCCCCAGAACACACCCCTCCTTCAGGCGCGGCAGTGTCTCCTTGACGCGTGATACAGGTGCAGCCAGCGCCACACCTCTGAATATCAACTCTATGTTGAGTCCCACCATCTTGCCGCTTGAGTCAACCAGTGGAAGTCCGCGGTCGGCAAGCGGCATACGCCCATCGTGTTGAATCAAACCGACATAAGAGCGCCTCGCGCCACGGAACTCATCGCTCAATATCCCCATAACTTTCAAGCGCTTGAGTGTCTGCTCGGAAAGGCGGCTTATGTTGCGTCCCAACTCCGATACCACGCTCACATAAAAGTGCTTCTTTTGTGGCGCTATGGTGAAAACAAACTGCCCTTTACGCAGGAGGAACTCCGAGCCGAAGGGCAGCGGTTTTGCTTCTTTTAGGTCTCCGTCAAGTTTGAGTAGCGCAACATCGTAGAGGAGGTCAGCGCCGACAAGGTGCGCTTTTGCCGTGTTGCCCGCGCAGTCCTGAACCTCAAACTCTCGCGCATCTCCCAATGCCGACAGCGCTGTTGCCACCCAGCCTGCCTCAACCACTGCACCGCCTGCGACTTGTTTGCCTTTCGCTTTCACCCATACAGCGCCGCTTCTTGCTTTCTCCCACACCCCTGCGAATGTCTTGGTAAGAACCGCGTCACGGCTTTCCAGTTTTTTGCGCGCATTCTTAACAGGAGGCTTTACAGGAGGGGCTTGCTTCTGCTGCGCAAAAGCCAGACCCGCCACCAGAACCGACAAAACTGCCCATCTCATCTCGCAACTCCTTCCTTAAGTTTATTTTTTCTTCGGCCACTCGCCGAGGGTTGCCTCAAGTTGCACCCTTTTGCCGCCGCGCCTGACCACATCAAACCGCACCTTATCTCCGGGTTTTGCGTCTTTTAATGCTTGCGCCATTTCGGCTATGCTGCCGACAGGTTTTCCGTTGACGGCGACGATAACATCGCCTTTTTGGAGTCCTGCTTTTGCAGCGGGTCCTGCGGGGTCGCGCTTCTTCACAACAAGTCCTTCTTTTATGCCCAGAAAATCTGCGAGGTCAGAGGAGACGGGAGCCACTTTGACGCCGAGATATCCTTTTGGACGCGGTGTTGTCTTTGACTGTGGTTGGGGTTGAGGAGCGGGAACGGGGAACGGCGGTTTTTGACCACCGAACAGTTTCTCCATCCATTTCTGCCAGAGTTTTTGAATCTCGGGGTCTTCCATCAACTTGCGGAACAACTCGCCCATTTTCTGCTGCAGTTTTTGTGGGTCGGCGTTGGGGTCGCCCCACGCTTTCATCAACTCCTCCATCGCCTTCTGGACCTTATCCGATTGCATCAGTTTTTGCAGGTCGCCGAACAACTCGCCCATTCCTTCCTTGCCGAAAAGACCACGCATCTGTTCTATCCACTTCTTGGCGGGTCCGCCGAACATCTCACCCAACTGTTTCAGCGCTTCGGGGTCAGAGAAGAGGCGTTGGATTCGCTCCGTCACCTTCTTCATCGTTTCAGGGTCAAGGTCACGCAGCATCTCCTGCATCGCCGCCCACATATTGGCGGGCTTCTCCCCTTTCACATTCTTGCCCGCTTTCAGGGAGTCAAGATTCGCCTTTATGCGGTTTATGGGGGTGGAGTAGGAGCGGTGGACGACCAAAATGACAGCGCCGTTTATGCCGATAAGGCGTCCCTGCAGGTCCACAAGCGGTCCGCCGCTGTTGCCCGGTGCAAGCGGTATGTCGGTCGCTATGGCGTCGGGATAGAATTTGCCGCCCATCTGTAGCACCACTGCCTTCTTCTTCAGCCCTATAACACGCCCCACCGAGAAGGACGGACGGTTGTCGTCGCGGATACCCCCAGGATGCCCCAGTGCCGCCACCCAGTCGCCCAACTTCACCTTACCCGAATCGCCCAACTCAAAATAGGGCAGGTTTTCCGCCTCTATCTTCAGAAGCGCGTAGTCATTGTCGGGGCAGGCAGCGACTTTCTTCGCCTTGAACCTTCGCCCATCTGGCAGAACAACGATTATCTCCTTTGGCGGGTTGCCGCTGGCATCATTTGGCACCACATGGTCGCAGGTTAAGATATAACCGTCAGGAGATATGATGGCGCCTGTGCCGTTGCCGTATGCACCGAAACTCTCCACATAGGAGACTATGCCCACAGTCTTCTTGCTCGCTTCCCGCGCCAACTTCAGGAACTGGGCTTGCAAATCCTGCGGCGCCTGTTGTGCCAGCGCCAAGGAAACCGCCACAACAAACACCGTCACCCCGAGCGCTCTCCTCATAACTTCTCCTCCACAATATCAGGTCACAGGGTCGTATCCGCCTTTGGAGAAGGGGTTGCAGCGGAGGATACGCCACAGTCCTGCGGCAAGACCACGCCACAGACCCTTCCGTCGCAGAGCCTGCACCATATATTCAGAGCAGGTTGGATAGAATTTGCAGGACGCGGGTAGCAGCGGTGAGATAATGCGCTGATAAATTCGCACCAGTGCTACCGCCGCCGCGACAACAACGCCCCTACATCCAGAAGTCGCCCCTTTATTTGCGCAAAATCGGCGTTCCCTGTCACAACAACCACAATATCCAACCCGACCAGAACCCTCTTGAGCCAACGCCGAAACACCTCCCTAACGCAGCGCTTCAGGTAGTTTCTACGCACAGCCGTGCCAATCCGTTTGGCGACCCGTAGTCCGAGCCTCGCATAAGGCAGTCTGTTTGGCAGCGCATAAACCACCAGTCCCTTTGCCGTAAGGCGCTTCCCTTCCTTGAGGATGCGCTCAAAGTCGCTGTCACGCTTGAGGCGCATCCAAGACGGGAAACGCTCGTTCATTCCTGCGGGGTGTAGACCTTGCTTCGCCGCGGCGCCTTCTGAACCAATCCCTTCCTCAGACATCTCGTGCAGACTCGCATCCTCCTCACCCCGCCGTTCACAACAACCCGAACTTTCTGAATGTTCGGTTTGAACTTACGCTTTGTCTTCGCCGTTACCTTTATGCCTATGCCACCCTTGCGCTTGGGCAGACCCCGCCGCGACACATTGTTCCCCACCCGTGTCCCCTTACCGCATATCTCACAGCGCCTTGCCATTTAAGCCTCCTTACTCAACAGGCGGTAATTTAACCATTGCCACCTGCTCTTTCAAGCCAAATTTTAAGGGGGAGAATAGGTAGTCGGCTGAAGAGGTAGCCGACAAATCTAGCGTAGTCGGCTCTGCCTGCGACGACATCAAGGAAACGCTTGAAGGCGTGAGTGTCGGAGGCGAACGGGCGGAAGACGCGACGGCTGTGGACGAAGAAGCCCAGAATCTGTGCCCAAATGAGATGGCGGCGGAGAAGCCTACGCAGACACGCCTCATAGCGCCACACATCACTTATGCCAAGCAGTCTTTTTCGTTTAAGTCCTGCTGCCACCACATCCGCCGCCGCAACACCAGACATCACCGCATACCTTATCCCCTCTCCGCCGAAATGGTCCGCAAGACCTGCCGCATCGCCTACAAGAAACGCTCCTCCAACTTTGCTTGTGCGCATCCGCTGAGGCGGTATCCACCAGTAGTGGAGTTTTGCGCTGCGGCGTCCCACACTCTCAAGGAGTTGCTCCACGAAATGGCGCAGCACCACAGGGGTTTGGGGGCTTTCCCAGAGAGCGCCCGCGCCGATGTTGAAATGTCCCGGCTGCGGGAAGACCCAGCCATAGCCGCAGAAAGGCGTGTCAAAGTGGATTTCAATGAGGTTTCCGCAACGCTGCGCGACCCTTCTGGCGTCCGCCTCAACCGATGCGACGATGACGACAACCATCTCATCTTTGGAGTAGCGGTGTTGTGCGACTTGGGAAGAGACCGTGCCGCAGGTTCCGTCAGCACATATAACGGCGCGGCAGGGATGCTCTCCGTCCGCCGCCGCCACAACAAGCCTGTCGGGGAAGCGCCTGATTGCTCGTGCGGGGTTGCGCCATAAGATTTGGACGCCCGCTCGTTGTGCCGCATCAGCAAGATGCTTGTCCAAAGCGGCACGCTCCACAATCAGTCCCACAGGACGAGGCGCTGCCACCTCATACCTTGCGCCGCGCCACACCATACGCAGACCGAAACAGTCCCATCCGTCAGGAACGCCAATTCCCAGCCCAGAGAGTATCCGCAGCGTGGCACCAGAAAGCCCACCAGCACAAGGCTTGAAGCGTCCCGCACCTTTTCGTTCAAGGAGCAGAACTTTAAGACCCTGCTTTGCGAGCGAAAAGCCCGCCGCGCAACCGCCTGGTCCTGCGCCTATCACCACCACATCCCACATCGCCTTACCTCCACGCTTAAATTATACACCACCCCCCTCTCGTTCCAAACTTGACATTTGAGCAGAACAGCAATATATTTTTGTATGGTAGTGATGGAGGAGAAGGAATGCCGACCTTCACTTACAGGTGTAAGGAGTGTGGTGAGGAGTTTGATGTTCTGGTGTTGAGAGCGAGCCAGGAAGTGAGGTGTCCGAAATGCGGAGGGAAGGAGTTGGAGAGGGTGATGAAGGCACCGCGGGTGGGAAGCGGAAAAGGTGGAGGGAGTTGCTCCCTCACATATTGTCCGCCCACCTGATCTGGCTGCTGAGTTGCGCTGGAGGCGCACAACGCGGCGGCACCCCCAAGAACATAAAACCCAAGGCTGTGGTCACCCTGTCCTATAGGATGGTGCCACGGGGCGCCACCTTGGAGCAGGTGCGGGCTATATCAGTCCACCTTAAACTGTTCCACGATGAACTTATGCGAATGCTGGGAAAACCTCAGAAAGGCTTTATCCCGTTCACTGTTTATGTCTATCCGAATAAGGAGAGTTTTGAAGAGGCGGTGAAGGGTTTTTCCGGGTTGAGAGAAGGCGATTTTATGCACAAGGAAGGGAGCCAAAAGTTGTATATGGCGGCGACTCAAGAGGGTTTGAGGGGACTGGGGCGGTTCCATGTGAGGATTTTTCTATGCGCGGCTTGTCGCCATTTCCCTCCTTGGGTGATTGAGGGGTTTGTGGAGTTCTTTGGGACGGGGATGGTGCATTCTGGCGGCACATTTGGGTATCCTGTTTTTTCGCGCACTTTGGCGCAGCGGGCGCTGCTGGGGGTGAAGACGGAAGGGGTGGCACCGACAATTGCAAGACCGCCGGGCAGCGCCTTATCACCGACACAACGGGCAATCGCGTGGGCACTCGTTTACTGGCTTATGAAGGTGCGCCTCAAAAGGGACCCCTCCGCAAAAAAGCGCGCCTTCAACCGTTACCTCACCCAAATCATACGCAGAGGACCTGATGTAGACTTTTTCGCCGCGACAGGGTTTGACGAGAAGAGCGTCAAAGCGCGTATAATAAAGTGGCTTGAGAGGAGACTATCCCAGAATGAGAGACAATGAGGTGATACCCCATTTCGTGAATATAGAGGGCAGGGAGTATCTGCTTTTTTCGTTGCGGTTGGATAGGGTGGAGTTTCCGCAGGCGGCGTTGCGGCGGACGGAACGCGCGTTTCGTGTCGCCGCAGAAATCCCTGATGCCGGCACCACCATGCGTTTTGAGGAGAAGCCCATTGAGGTGGATGTGGAGCCGGTGGATGACGCTGTGGTGGTGGAGGAGGTGAAACAGGTGGCACCTTCGCCACCGCCGCCGATAAGAAGGGTGAAGCCTCCAGCGGCGTCCGTAATTCCGCGTGAGCCGCCGTCATCAGATGAATGGCGAGTCGTGGTGCGTCCTCCTACGCCTGTGCGTAAGCAGAAGCCTCCAAAAAGGCGTGCTTTTGGTCTCCTTATCGCTGTGCTCGTTGTTGGGGGAACGCTTGCCGCTCTTAATTTCAGCGGGGTTCTTCCGCTCTCAAGACTCATAAAGGGCAAGACGAAGTCTCCTCAAGCCCAGACACCTGCCCCTGTGTCCGATAAGAAGAGGGTCATAAAGCCTTTCAGTGAGGCTTTCAAACTCCATCTTGAGCAGTTGCTGGCGACAAAACCGAAGGGGATTGTGAGTGCCGCCACCGATAGCAACACCTTCTTCCACACCGCGGATGGTCTGATGCTGCGTTTTGAGGTTCCCACAAACTGGAGAACGGAGAAACTTGGGCAAGAGGTAGCGGTTTATGGCAAGGCGATACGGGCAGTGGTTTTTGTCGTGCAACTGGCAGGAGATGTGGACATGGATGCTCTGGGAAAGGTGATAGAAAATCGCGTTAAGGAGAACCTGCGCAGAGTGAAGGTCAGCCCTGCATTTAAGGGGTTTTTGTGCACGGCGAAGTGTGATGGCGACCTTGTGTGGGTGCGGGTTTGGGTGGAGAAGAGATGGGTGGTGACGGCGATGGCGCGGGGTTCTTTTGATTATGCCGACATATGGTTGAAGCCTGTGGAGAAGATGGTGACGGTGGTGGGGGAAGCGAAATGAAGGTGGTGGTGGTGGTGGCGATGTTTGGGGTTTTGGGGTTTCTGGCGGGGGTTTTTCTGCGACCGGGTGGGACGCCGTCAGTGAGCATTAGGACGGTGGAGGAGTTGATAGGAGATTTGAGGAGCGGTGAGTTGGGGCGGCGTGTGGAAGCGGTGGAGCAATTGCGCACGATAACAGGTCTACGGTTTGGCTACAACCCCTACGGGAGGAGAGAGGAGCGAGAGTCTGGTTGGCGTAAGTGGCGCAAGTGGTGGGAGCAAGCGCGTGGAAAATCACCGCAAGAATGGCTGGCGGAAGCGTTGCTGGATAAGGGGTATCCGTTTCGCGCCGATGCGGCGTTGAGGATAGCGGCACGGGGCTACAGAGGATGTGTAGAAGCGTTGATAAAGGCGCTATCGGATGAGGATGGGAGGGTGCGCGCGGCGGCGGCGGAGGCGTTGGGGCAACTCCGTGATGAGCGCGCCATCACTCCGCTCTCCTCTCTCCTCGGTGATGGGGATGCGAGTGTTGCGGGCGCTGCGGCTCTGGCGCTCGCGCGTTTTGGCGAAAAGGGCGCCGTCGCCATCAACCAGAACATCCATCTCATCTCCCATCCCACCGCCTTGCAGAGCGCCGCTGATGCATTGCTTGCCAACAACCTCAGCGCCACCGAGCCACTCAAACGACTGCTGCGGGGAGACACCCATTCCAAACTTTTCGCTATTGACCGTATCAGGCGTTGCCGTATCACAGCGCTAAAAGATGAGGTCGCCGCCCTTGTTAGCGACCCCGACCCCGCCGTCAAAAAGGCGGCGAAACGGCTTCTTTCTGCCCTGGGGGATGGGAGATGAAGTTTGCGCTATTGTTGATGACCCTTTTGGGAACTCCACCTGACTTTCAAGAACAGGTGGAGCAGGCGCTTCAGAACCTTGCCTCGGAGTTCCATTACGACAGGTTGAAGGGGTTTTGGGCACTTGACAGGCTGGGAGTGCGGGCGCTTGAGAACCTGGCGCAGAATCCTCCCGAGGAGGTTCACCCGCAGGCGTTTGAACTACTTGAGCGTCTTGTAAAAAAACATCCCTGTGAGGCGGGTGTCAAACTTGCGCTTCTGCTGGCGGAGCGTCAGGGCTGCCCGGCGCTGCAGTTGCGTCTCCTTGTAACCGCATATAGGCTCGCTGGCAGACTGAAAAACATTTCTTCCCAGTTGCGGGGGAGGGTGAAAGCGATACCTACCGTCATAGAGAAGCGTTTCGGCAAGAACACCCTTTTTGATGTCCTTGTTCGTCTGGCGATTCCGGAGGTGGTGAAGGCGATAGAGGAGTTGCGCGGCAAGGGGTATTTGCAGGGCTCTTTCCCTGGGCAGTTTGCGCGCTTGAAAGAGGTGGCGGGGTCTGCGGCGCAGCACGCGCTTCTTGTGATGCTTAAAAAATCCATTGAAGGACACGCAGAACCGAACTGGCCTGGCACAGACACTCTCGTGAAGGCGTTGCTTGATGTCGCCGACAAGGCGGTTCTGCCACGACTGAAAGCCCTTTACAGGCGGGCAGGAAAGACCCACAAACCGGACATAGAGGTGCTGCTTTACAGACTTGGGGAGAGGCGACCGCTGCTTGAGCGTCTGGAGAAGATGGAGAAGCGAGCGCGTGCTGGGGATATGACCACGCTTTATAAGATAATCTTTCTTGCAGGTCGGGCGGGAATCTATTCGCTTGCGGAGAAATATCAGCGTCTGAAGATGAGGCGTTATGGTGCGGCAGCCACCGACCACTACAACCTCGCTTGTTATCTCTCTATGCAGGGCAAGATTGACGAGGCGCTTGCGGAATTGGAGAAGGCTTTCAAAGGAGGATACCGCGACCTTGCGTGGATGGAAAAGGATGCGGAGATAGCAGCCGCACGCAGAGACCCCCGCTTCAAGAAACTGCTCAAAAAATATATTCCAGAAGCCCTGCAGAACGGGGAAAAGGATGAGAAGAAAAAGGATGAGAAGAAGGAGGAAGAGAATTGAGATGGGTTGTGACTGTAGTGGTAGCCATTCTTTTTTGTTCCTGCAAGAGCACTCCCAAGCCGCCGATAGATGTGCAGGGCAAGCGCCTGCTGGTTCTGCCGTTCGCTTATAAGGGATACCATTTTGGGCAGCACCCGTTGGGTGCGGAGTTGGCGCGACTGGTGTGTGGTGTGGTGGCTGCGGAGGTAAATGGGGTTATTCTCTGCAGTGCGGAGCCGTTTGCGGATATGTTCACCGGCAAGGCGCCCGATAAAATTGACTGGCATCGTCTCGCTTTTGCCGCAAATGCCGATTTCGTCCTCGCCGCGAAAATCCACGACTTCCGCGACAGAAATCCTCTTGATGTCAACCTTTATCAGGGTGTTATGCAGGTTGAGGCGTGGGTTTACGACAAGGAGGGCAGGCTGCGCATAACCCGTCTGGTTGATGCGCGTTATCCGTATCGCCATCCTGATTTCGCCGCCGCCACCGTCTTTGGGCTCTCCCGTGATGAGGTGGTGCGCAGAACCAAAGAGCGCGCCGCTGTCCTTATCGCGCGTCTCTTCTATACGCCCAAAAAAGGTGAGGAGTGACCACGCATCTCCTTCATCAGTGTTAGGGTGTTTGTGTGTATTTCCACCACATCTTCGGTTCTGTCGGCATAACCGCCCGCAAGCACCACACAGACCGCCGCTCCATCCTTCCTTGCCGCCTCAAATACCAACCTGTCCCGTTGAAGAAGACCTTCTTTGGTTAAGCGCAGCGACCCCAACTTATCTCCCTTATACGGGTCGGCGCCCGCAAGGTAGAAGACTATGTCGTAGCCGCCGCTCTCAAAGACGCGTTCCAGCCCCGCCCTCAACTTCTCAAGATAGACATCATCCCCTGCGAAGTCATCAAGTCCTATGTCAAGGTCGCTTTTCTGCTTTGGGGGATAAAGGTTTTCCTGATGAATGGAGAAGGTGAAGACGGAGGGGTCGTTTTGGAAGATGAAGGCGGTGCCGTTTCCCTGATGTAGGTCGCAGTCAACGACGGCGGCGCGTTTAATAAGCCCCCCTTTCTGCAGGACACGGATGGCAACAGCGACATCATTTATGGCGCAGAAGCCCTCGCCGTGGTCGGGGAAAGCGTGATGGAAGCCGCCGCCAATGTTCGCCCAGAAGGAGCGCTGAATGATTGCACGCCGAGCCGCCTCCACAGTCCCCCCAGTCATCCGAAAAAACGCCGATAGTGTCTCGTAAAAAAGCGGCGCCTCCAACTCAAATATCGCGCTCATCGGACTGCGTGTGTAGTCATAAAGCCGCCGCAGATATGTCTTTGTATGCACAAGAAGGATGTCTGCGTCGTCAGCGGGTTCCGCCTCCACAAAGTCGCCTACATCCGCCACGCCGCTTTGCAGAAGACGCGTGCGAACCAAGCGATATTTCTCGCACGGAAAGATATGCGTGTCCCACCTTAAGTCGTAATACTTGCTGTAGAGGAACAACGCCGTTGTCTCCGAACAAGGAGCAGAACAAACAGAAATGCGAGCGCCCAAAGACCTGTGCCGTCAGGTGTTTTCGTGTAAAGGCAGCCAGACGGTTCCCCCTTCACCTTGAGGGTGTATCTTCTGCTTGATACCGCGCCTGTGGAGTCTTTCACCTGCACCAGAAACGACCAACTGCCGCTGCGGAAAGGTGTGCCGTCAATGAGTCCGTCTTGGGACAACTGCAGTCCCGGCGGTAGCACTCCTTCTGTCAGAGTGAAATTGGCAGGTGTGTAGCCGCCTATCATCTGAAGTCGCTCGCTGTAATAATGCCCTTTGCGTGCTTTACTCAAACCCGAAGGCATCATATCCAGCCACATCACCCGCACAAGTGGGTCTCCGTAAAGGTTGAGAGAGAAGGCATTGTATACATCGGTGGGGAACCCGCCTCCTTCCTGAATGTACCACCAGACGGAATTCACCAACGCCTGACCCGCAAATTCTCCTTGAAGAATGTGTTTTAACAGCACCGCGCAGAGTGACATACCTCCGCCATCTTTCAGTCGCTCCCAACCTGGAACATACCACATCACCCGCGAAAAGCCGTAAAACGCCAGAACCCCGTTGCGGAGTGTCTCCGCATAAAGCCCGCAAGCGTCTTCAGGGATGCCGTTTTCACAGGCTGCCGCCACAACGAACGCTCCCTTATCCTGCGGCAGCAGGTAACAATAGAAGGTGTCAAAGACATCGTCGGCGGAGCGCTCCTGACCGTGCGTCAACCACGCCACAACGCCGTAACCGTCGCTCCATTCGGTGGCAAAAGCGATTGGGGTGCAGTAGAAGTCGCGTAGAGATGCGTCGCCTGTCCTGTAGCCGCGTTTTGTCGTCCAGCCCCGTGGCTCAAAGACGCTTTTGCGCAGATATTCGCCGTAAATGTGAGGCGGGGTGCTTGCATCAAGGTAATCACCGCAGCCGATAAGCGCCCGATGGCGCCACGCAAGCGCGCCTCCGCTCCCAAAAACATATCCATAACCCGCCTTCTCATAGTCCATCACCCGTTGCAGGTATTCCCTCACATCATCTGGGTCGTCAAACGGTATCCGTCCAACTATCATTTCAGCAAGGAAGTCTATGCCGTCTATGTCGCCGCTTTCTGACCATTTGTAGGTGTAGCCCTCTCCGTAGAAGCCGTCGCCGTCCTTGTCCCAGTTGCCCGTTAAGTCGGCGTAGTAAAAGTCGGTGGGTGCCTGACGATAAAGGTTGGGGTTGGGGAGGCTGTTGTTGGGAGGGTCGTATTTACGCGGCCAGCACATCTTCATCGGAACGCTGCCGACGCTGTCTTGGGAGTTTGTGTTGTCGTCTGGGTCAGGGTTTCCGACAAGAAGTGCGCAGAAAGCGCCTTGGCTGTGTTTTGATTTCAGAAACGCGCGGATTTTTTCCGCCAACTCCGAACCACCGTAGGCGGCGTCTATGCTCTCAATTGATGTCACCTCAACGGTGAAGCCCTGTGCTCTGCGGTAGTTGAGCCAGTCGTTAAGGACGGCGGCGTCAATTATTGCCTGCGGTGCTATCACCACCACATCAACGCTTCCTGCCGCTTTGACGAAGCGGTAGTTCCTAACTATGTCGGGGTTGGCAAGGAGCGGCACAAAGCGTGGTGGCGTCCCCTCCACGGCATCTCCGTCCTCAAAGCGTAGACGCAGCCGAACAGACCCCGCCAGCATTCCATAACCTGTTGCATTCACCCGCGCACCGAACACCCGCACAAGCGCAACTTTGACCCCGCCCACCTTGCCCACACTCACCAGTTCCGCCCACGCCGCAGGGTATAACCCATCTGCACCCGCCCGCCACCTTACCTCCTCAACTTTGTCGCCGCAGCGCATAACCTTTGCCCCCCTCACATAGCCCCACCGCACCGAAACGGCTTCCGCTTTAAGGGTCAGGGTTTTCTCTTTTGCGTTCTGCGGCAGACCTACCCATACCCCACGCACGGGAACCGCGGGCTTTCCGCGCACAACCCACTTCCCCACATCCACCAAGACAGTGACTTCCCCAGCCGCGCAGAAAGCAGGCAGAAGGAAAACAACCAGTGCCGCAAAACGAGTTAAGCGTCCCTCCATTGCGGCTTCCTCTTCTCCAGAAACGCTTTCAATCCTTCTTCCGCATCGTGTGTTTTCATCAGTTCCCCAAGATATAGACGCTCAATCTCCTCAAGAGATTTAAGAAAGATTTGGCGCAGGGGGACAGAAAGAGCGCGTTTTGTGTGGGCAAGCACCGCCGCGCTTGATTTGGCAAGACTTTTAAGCGTTTTTTCTGCCTCTTCCTGCAGCGCCGCATCAGGCACGACGCGGTTTATGATTCCCGCCTCAAGCGCACTTTTTGCGTCCACAATCTCTCCTGTTAGGAGCAACTCTACGGCGCGTTTTGAGGAAGGCAGCAAAGGCCACCAAGCAGCCGCCACGGGTGGGAACACCCCAACGCGCACCTCAGGTTGCCCGAATTTGGCGTTCTCTGACGCTATCACTATGTCGCAGAATGTCGCTAACTCACACCCCCCGCCGAGGCAGTTGCCCTGAACCGCGCATATCGTTGGACGGGAAAACTCCACCAAACGCCTGAACATCCCGTCAAAGACCTCTATCATCTTGGCGGCACTGTCGCCCATATGCTCGCCCACATCCACACCTGCACTGAAGTGCTTGCCTTCAGCAAAGAAGCACAGAGCGCAGACATCGCCTCTTTTTGTCGCGTCCTCAATGGCGGAGTTTATCTCTTGCATCATTGCGATGTTTAAAACATTGAGCGGAGGACGGCGCAGCACTATCCGTGCTATCCTTTCTGTCACCTCATAAGTGATGAACTCCATATCTCAATCCTCCAAAACAAGGTTTTTTCCTGTCATCTGATGAGGCACATCAAGACCGAGGAAGAACAGCACCGTGGGGGCGATATCGGCGAGTCGCCCACCGCTTCTGTAGCGCCACACTTTTTGCGGGTCAACGACGCAGAAATGGACAGGGTTTGTGGTGTGGTATGTATGGGGGTTGCCGTTTTCATCTTTCATAACCTCGCAGTTTCCGTGGTCTGCGGTGATAATGCAGACTCCACCCAACGATGTCGTTACTTCAACCACTTTCCCGACGCATTCATCCACCACTTCACAGGCCCGCACCGCCGCGTCAAAAACCCCTGTGTGTCCCACCATATCGCCGTTTGCGTAGTTGACCACCACAAGGTCATAGTGCGGCAGACGCTTCAACAACTGTTCGGTCACCTGCGGCGCCGACATCTCGGGTTTTAAGTCGTATGTCGCGACTTTGGGGCTGGGGATGAGGAGGCGGTCTTCGTTTGGGTAAGGTTCTTCGCGCCCCGAGTTGAAGAAGTATGTGACATGGGCGTATTTTTCGGTTTCCGCGGTTCGGAACTGGCGCAGCCCCGCGCGGCTCACCACCTCCCCAAGGTTGTTTTGGATAGGAGGCAACTCAAAAGCATATGGCACAGGCAGACTTTTCTCATAGAGTGTGAAGGAGACGAAACGCGGATTTATGAATCGTGGGCGTTCAAACTCCGCAAAATCAGGTAGAACAAGGGCTTTTGTGAGTTGACGCGCTCTGTCGGCGCGGAAATTGAAGAAAACCACCCCACAGCCTACCTCCATTCCGGAATATCCTGCGATGACGGTGGGTTTGACGAACTCGTCGGTCTCGCCGCGCTGGTATGCCGCCATAAGTGCTGACACAGCATCTGGAGATGAGAACTCCCCTCTGCCTTCCGCTACCGCCATATAGGCGCGGGCGGTGCGTTGCCAACGCTTGTCGCGGTCCATAGCCCAGTAACGCCCGATGACTGTGGCAATAGATGCGCCGAAAGTGCGGCACCAGTTTTCAACGGTTTCTAAGAAAGGCTTGGCGGAGCGAGGAGGGGTGTCGCGTCCATCAAGGAAGCAGTGAACGAAGATGGTTTTTATGCCTGCTTTGCGCGCCATTTTGAGCAGCGCTTCAAGGTGGGCGAGGTCGCTGTGGACAATACCGTCGGAGCAGAGTCCCATAAGATGCAGCGCAACCCTGCTGTCTTTGCAGTATCGCATAAGGGATGTGAGGGCAGGATTTGTGAAAAAAGCGCCGCTTTCTATCTCCTCCCTTATATGGAGAGATTCCTGAATGACGATGCGTCCCGCGCCGATGTTGGTGTGCCCTACTTCGGAGTTGCCCATTATGCCGTCAGGCAGTCCCACATCTCGTCCCGAGCAGGCGAGTTGGGTGTAGCCGAATTTTGCGAACAGATAGTCGTGGTTGGGGGTTGCGGCGTGGTATGTGGCGTCCCATCTGTGGTCCTGCACTATCGCCCATCCGTCCCGTATCACCAAAACGACGGGTCTTCTCATCGCCCTATCCTGTGCATTTGATGCAAAAAACGGTCATATCGTCTGACTGCGGAGCCTCGCCGCGAAACACATCAACAGCGCCGTAGATGTTGGCGAGAATCCGCTCCGGCTCGTAAATCCCTGACGATTCTATCACCTCAATGAGGCGCTCCTCTCCAAACTGCTCACCTGACTCATTCATCGCTTCGGTTATGCCATCAGTGTAGAGGAGCAGTCCCACACCGGGGTCAACCTGAAACAGAAACTCCTTAGTTTTGTTACGGAAAATTTCCGTATCCCCCAGTCCCAGAACCATACCCGTCTCGCCGATGAACTGTGCCATCACTTTGTCGCGCTCTGTTGCCCAGAAGAGTGGTGGGCAGTGTCCTGCGGAGGAGATGAAGAGTTCGCGCCGTTTTGGGTCAATTATCACATAGACGGCGGAGACAAACATACCTTCAGCCATTTCGCGTGATAGGAGTCGGTTGAGGTGGATGAGGGTTTGGCGGGGGGATTCGTGGAAGGCGGCGGCGGTTCTGAAAAGTGTTCTGACCAACACCATAACCATTGCGGCTGATATTCCTTTGCCGCTCACATCACCTACAAAAATCCCCACCTTATCATCAGAAAGGCGCACAACATCGTAGAGGTCACCGCCGACGCCTTTGCAGGGCGCATACGCTGCCGCAAGGTGGAAGCCCTCAACAGACGGCAGTTCCTTGGGCAGCAAGCCCTTCTGTATCGCCGCTGCTTCTTCTAACTCCTCATCCTGAACGGGCGAGGTGCCGCCGCTGCCCTCACCACCCACGGCAACCGTCTCCGCTTTATCAGACTTCTGTTCTTTAAGCAACTCTTCCAGCGCCGCTTCCACATCCTCTATTGTCAGAGGTTTTACCAGAAAGCGCTTATGTTTGTAGGTGGCGACCTCAAAATCGTTTTTGAACCCTTCAACTTCGGTGCCGATGATGACGGGCACATCTTTTTTACGCAGGTGGTTGAGTAGTTCGTGTCCCGTTATGCTGCCCCTCAACTTCAACTCAAGTGCGACGATGTCGTAACCGTTCTGCTGCAGTTCGTGCAGAGCGGCTTCGGCATCTGTGACGACTTTCACGCGGCAGGAATGCTCATAGAAAGCGGCTTTGTATATGGCGACGGTGTCGGCGTCGGGTTCCACCACAAGTGCTTTGTAGCGTGGCTTGACACGCCCTTCTACTTCTCGCCGCACGACGCTCATCAGACGCCGCAGCGCCTTCTCACGACTCTCCTCAGACGCCAACCTTCCCAACTCCTGGGAAAGCAGTTCGGCGATTTCTGCCATCTCCGCACCGAATGCGACCATCTTCCGCACAACCCGCTCCATCTCGGCGTCCGAATATTCCTTAAGCAGTTCGTTAATAAGAATTTTTGTCCGAACACGGCGGGAAAGAGATTTCAGTAACTCTGTGGCGTGTTCCTGACTTGCGGTGGCGACCCCGCTGCCGAAAAGCGTCTTGAGCACAGTGGGAGGCAGACCTTTCAAGATGGTGTAGAAGGCGTTTTCCACATCTGCGGACGCCGCCTTCTCGCCTTCCACAAGCGCAAGCGCTATCCTGTCAAATATCGTCTGAGCCACCTTCTCGGGTAAGGCGAGCGCGCCTTTTTGTATCTCATAAACCACCCCCTCCTCTTCTTGCAGCCCCGCCTTCAGCATTGCCTGCCGCACCATCTCCGAAACCCTGTCAGGTGACGCCTCAAGAAGACCAACAAGCACCTTACCTGAAAGGTCGTCTGTCAAATCACTTTCTCCTGCTTGCAGCAGATACTCAACAACCTTCATTTCGTCCTCGCCCAACTCCTCCGCCTTCTCCTTCACCTTCTCCAGTATCTTGGTCTCCTTTGTGGTGACCCGTTCCCATTTGAAGGCGTTCACCTCAATGTGTGGATAGCGTTGCGCCACATCATCGGGGTCCACACTCACCTTGTCACCGCGCAGAACCTTTGCGTCAAGTTCTGCCAACTCTTTTGTGAAAGAGGCAATCTGTCCCTCGTCCACCCCTCTGTGAACGGTTATGGTGTCAAGTCCTACTCTCCGCATCAGGTTGGCTAAGTCCCTGCATATTGGTGGCGGTTTTTTCAATTCCTCATCCAGAACATAGAAACCTGACGCGGAGACCCCGAAAGAGAGAGAGGGACTTACCTCAAAGGCGTTGGCAGCGCTTGCAAGTGCGTGTTTGGCGCTGTCGCTTATGAAGGGATGTTCTGGGGGATACATCTTACGCACCTGAACGCAGCGCGCAAAATCGCTCACGAACTGCAGAACTTTCCGCATATCAGGAGTCAGTTTGTCTAACCGCATCCCCGCCCTCCAAATCTTTCCTGACCTTCCCGCGCCATTCCTTAACCTCTCCTAACAAACGCCCTTTTCAAAACTTCACACAGGCGCATCAAGTCCTTTTTACTTTTGTATCTGATTGTTATTCTACCCGCATAGGGGGTTCCGCTTATGGTGAGCGCCCAGTCAGAAACTTCCCGCAACTCCGCCTCAAGCGTCTTAAGGGTGGGGTCTTTTAAGGATGTCTTTGCGGTGGGTTTGCGTGTTGTGGCGGCGTATCGCACCGATGAAGGTGATATCTCGCCCCTCTCAAGTTGGCGTTTCAGTCTCTGTGGGAGGGCGAGGAGCCGCAGGGTGTTGGCGATTGTGGAACGCGACAGGCGCAACTTCTCGGCTACCTCGGCTTGGGTGTAGCCGTATCGCTCCATATAGGTCTTTATAGCGCGCGCTTTGGCTATCGGATTCAAATCCCGTCTCTGCATGTTCTCTATCAACGCGAACCGCAACAGACCTTCCTCATCAACATCTCTTACCAAAGCGGGAACTCTGGTAAGCCCCGCTCTAATAGACGCCCGCCAGCGCCTCTCCCCGAAAACCAACTGGAAACCCTCGCCGAACGGACGCACAACTATCGGCTGCAGAACCCCGTCCTTCTTTATGGATTCCACTAACTCGCTTATTCCTTCCTCTGTGTCGGTGCGCGGCTGATACGGGTTGGGAGTTATCGCGTTAACATCCACTTCCACAACAGGTCCTGCCTCCGCACCACCGAAAAGGTCCCTTAAGCCTTTGCCAAGTCTTCGCATAACGCTTTCTCCAAATTGCTCCGCAATTGTAGCACACAAGAAGCATTCTGTCAAAAAGGATGGCGGTTGTTGCAGGTGAAGAGACATTGAAAAGGGGAGAGAAGCAATTTTTTGTTGAGAAAAGGCTTGCAAGCAGAAGAAATTGGTGTTAGTGTTGCGAGCAGGTGTTGCCTTGCAGGTTGGTTTAAGCCTTCCCGCTGGGTGCCGCCGTAAGGATGTTCCATTGGTTGGAGGCACGCTGAGATGGTGATTTATGTGGGCAATCTGGCCTACTCAACGACGGAGGAGTCGCTGCGGCGGCTCTTTGAGGCCTACGGCACAGTCTCATCCGCCCGTGTTATAACCGACAGGATGACGGGGCGGTCGCGGGGGTTTGGCTTTGTGGAAATGCCGAATGACTCCGAAGCGCAAGCGGCGATTGAAGCACTTGACGGTGCTATGCACGAGGGAAGACGCATCAGAGTCAACCCCGCAAGACCTCGCCCCGAGCGTCGCCCAAGGTAGTCATCCCGGATTCCCTACCTTCTGCGGAATCACATACCAGCACCCTTATCTTCGCTGATGAGGTGTGACAGGTAATTTGTGCGCGGCTACCCCGAAAACCGCCCCCGTTATTGGGATTCTGCGGGTAAGCAGATTTCTGCTCAGAACGGGGGTGTTGGAAACGGTCTCTCACACACAAGACGGATTGTGCCATACTGATGGTGGGGCTTGATACTTGTGTGAATTTGTGCAGAGGTTGCGGGTAAAATAATATGAGGAGACGGAGCAGGTGTTATGTGGCGTCTTTTTATGGCACTTTTTGCGCTGCCGTTTGTGCTTTTTGCAGATGGTGAAGGGGTTACAAAGGGCGCCTTACCTGAGACGGATGAAGTTTATCGCGTTTTGCGAAAGGGGTTGAGATATCTGGCGCAGTCTCAAAGGCGGGATGGTTCTTTGGGTGTGCAGTATGAGGTTGCGGTCACATCTCTTGCGGGGCTGGCGTTTCTGGGGAGCGGTTCCACCTACGCCCGTGGGGAGTTTTCGGACAACATTCGCCGCGCCGTCAAATTCGTCCTTGACCACCAAGACCGCACAGGGTTCTTTGCCGAAGCGAATTTCGCGCACTCCTTAATGCACACCCACGGTTATGCGACACTCTTTCTGACGCAGGTGTATGGTTCAGGACCGCCACAATTCCGCCGACGATTACGCGGCGCCATCCAACGCGCCATCCGCGTCATCATCAGGTCGCAATATAAAAACGGCGGCTGGGGCTATTTCCCCCGCGACTTTGACGACTGGCGCGGTGATGAGCCAGAACTCTCTCTGACGGTGACGCAGGTTCAGGCGCTACGCGCCGCTCGCAATGCCGGCTTCCACATCCCCAAGCGTGTCATCAAAAAAGGGGTTGAGTTCATAAAACGCTTTATGACGAAACGCGGTGGGCATTACCTTTGGCAGGGATGCGACTGGTATACCCTGACACTGCAGGTAACAGGCGCTGCCGTTCTGAACTCCTACGGGCTTTACAAGCCTGATGAGGAGCCGAAGTTGAAGATGGCGTTGAGGATGGTGGAGAAGGCGCTGAGAAGGGAGTTGGCGGCAGGGGGTGCAGGTATGGATGCTGTGGAATGGGTCTGGTATGGCAACCTATATCTGGCGCAGACCTGCTGGCAGGCAGGTGATGCTCTCTGGAAACTTTACTGGAAGTCAACCTTCAGAAAATTGAAGCGCCTTCAGACGCAGAACGGCTTGTGGAGACAGACCGACCCCGTTCACATACCACCGTGGTCGTTTGAGGAGCAGATGGGGGCTGACTACCGCACCGCGGTCGCCTGCCTCATCCTTGAGATACCACTTTCCTATCTGCCTATATTTCAGCGGTGAGAGGAAAGAGATGCGCTTTGCTGTGTTGCTTGTGGGGCTTCTGCTTGCGCCTGCAGGAAGCGTCATTCTTGTTGAGCCTTTGAGCGGACCCACAAAAGCGCCTATGGGTGTTGACACCGACCTTGGCGTTTCGTTCATCCACAAAGGCAAACTCTACATCGTTTTCGGAGATGTGCAGAAGGGCAGACGCGTTGCAGGTTCGGCGTTGGCGGTGACGGACGACAAAGACGCAAGCGACGGTCTGAATTTACGCTGGCTGACCGACAAGAAGGGTCGTCCCCTGCAGGTGCTTCCTCAAAAGGCGGCGAGCACCGTTCCCGCGGGCGCCATCTCCCTAAACGGCAAAATCTATCTTTTCGCTATGGTGGTGCATCACTGGGAGTGGCAGGGACCACCGCATTGTGTGGTGGCATCAGGCGCCCTTTTCCGCTCCGACAACGCAAAAACCTTCAAAGCGGTATGCGAATGGAGCAAACGCGATGTTATGACCAATGTCTCCCCAGTTCTTGGACCCCATCCCAACAAGAAGGGCGAGAAGGTGGTATGGCTGTTCTGCACAGGAAAATTTCGCCGTTCTCCGATATACCTCGGCTGGGTGGAAGCCGAAAAGATTGAGGACAAGAAGGCGTATCGTTTTTTCGGCGGTTTTGGCAGAGATGGCAGGGCTATGTGGGTTGCGGACTCGTCGGCGGCTAAGCCGATAATAGAAGGGCGGGTTGGGGAGTTGTCGGCACGCTACGATGGCAAATTCTTTTGGCTTTCCTATTTTGATTTCAAGAAGCGGGTAGGGAGATGGCTTCTGCGTAAAGCAAAGAAACCGTGGCGTAAGTGGTCAAAGGGAAAGGAGTTAGCAGACGGTGTGCGCCCATTGAAGTGGTTCAAGAAGGGATGGGGCGGTCCATACGGAGGCTTTTTCCTGCCAAAAGAGTATGACAAGGATGGTTATACATTCTTCACCTTGTCGGTATGGGTGCCGTATCGGGTTTTCCTTGTTCGGGTGAAGACGAAAGAGTAGGTTTTTTATTTTGGAGTGACGGGATACTGAATTTCAAGGATGGGGGGTGTGCCGCTGCGGAGCAGGATTATGCGTGCTGCTCCCGCAACAGCATATTTCTGCTGCGTTATCCATTCCCGCAGTATCTCAAACTTCTCCGTCAGCATTTCTGTGTCACCGACATGGGTTATGGCGGCGAGGAGTGTTGCGGGCATAATGAGTGTCTGGGCGTTCTGTGGCGGCTTTTTTGTGATGAGGAAGAGTTGCCCGCGGATTTTGCCCGCGGCTTCATAGTCAAAGGACGAGAGGAGGACGCCGGCGACGGCATCAGAAGGCGCGCTCTTGAGCCTGTTTCCCGCCGCGATGATAAAGTCCGAAAGCGAGCCTTCAAACCCCCAAGCAGCAGCAACCTGCTGGGGAAACCGTATCAGACCTATTTTCCCATCTTTTGGATGTTTGGGGTCGGTCAGCGTGGTTTTTTGTGGCAGCGTAGCACAACCAGCAGCCAACAACACAATGAGCATAAAAACACGCATACTCTTTCCCCCAATCGTCGCTTGATTTTACCGAAAACAAGATGGTGTAGCAAATATTGAGAATGGTTACGCGTGGCGTTAAAATAGTTGCGTCAGCAGGAGGTGGTTTATGCGTTGGTTGGTGGTGTTTGTTGTGTTCTGTTCCTGTGCGACGGAGAGGTTTGTGAAGCAGGGTAACAGATGGGTGCCGTTGTCGCGAACGCGGGGACAGGCGGTGACGGTGCGTGTAGAGGAGGCGAAAGAGATAGCGCGGGTCAGCGATTTTCGTCGCCGTTTTATGGCGGATTTGAAGCCTTTGGGTGGGGGGCTCTTCCAGAAGTATTATAGAATCCAGCACGCTGATGTGCGTTCAATCCAGACCATAATCAACAACAACCGCTCCCGTAAAGGGCGCTGTGTCATATACTCCACCACCAACACTGTTGTCATAACCGATACAAAGGACGGGCTTGAGCGCATCGCAGAAGCATTGGAGCGGCTGGATGTTCCGCCGCCGCAGGTGCGTATAAAGGTGCGGGTTGTGGAACTCACCACCTCCGGCTTGTTTGAGTATGGTTTCAGTTACACCCAGGACCGCTCAAAACGCACAAGTCTCCTGCGCAGGATGGAGGGAGTGCTCCATCCCAAGTCGTATCTGGACTCGCTCAAGCCCGGCGCCACCGAATTTCAGGGTGCCACATTCGTCCTCAAAGCGGGTGGCAAACACGCCGGTGACATTGACATCCTTGTGCGTGCTTTCCGCGAACTCGGCGATGTCAAAATCCACGCCTGCCCCGACATCCTCGTCGCGCAAGGCAAAATGGCACAAATCCACTCGGGTCAGGAAGTCCCATATACCACGGTTTCGGTCTCGGGCACTACCGTCAATTATGGGGTTCAGTTCAAACCTGTCGGTGTGACATTGGAGGTGACGCCTGAACTGGTGGACTATGATGGAGCGCGTTTGCGAATCAAGGCGGAGATATCAAGCATCACTGGTTGGACAGCCCCTTCTCAAGTCGGCGGTGTCTCCAACCCGACGATATCAAAAAGAACGGCGCAGACAACTGTTTACGCACGCGATGGCAGGGTCCTCGTCATCGGAGGGTTGATACAGGAGCGTCTCGTCCTTTCACGCAGATATATTCCGCTTCTTGGAGATATCCCTCTTCTGGGATATCTCTTCTCCCAGAACCGTTACGAATCGGAACGCTCTATCCTCAACTTCATCCTGCAGGTGGAGATTGTAACGCCGCTTAAACGCGAGGTTCCCCGCAAACCGAAGCGATGAGAAGTTACGCCCAACTTTCCCGTTTTTCCCTTGTTGCACTCCGCGGTATCGTTACAATTGTTCTATGACCCGCCGTAGGAGGTTTGCTATGCAGGAGGTTGTTGTTGTCTTCAGTGACCCCTTCACAGCGGAGGGGTATCGTCGTTTTATGGAGAGTCAGGGGTTCTCGGCAAGCGCCTTCTGCTCGCAGGAGGAAGCGTCCGCTGCGGTTAAGGGAAAGTTGCTGATAGCGGAGCATTCCGACTGCGTGGATGGGTTTGCATTGTTGAAAGGTGAGCCAGAAGCGGCTGTGTTTGGCGTTGATGTGGCAAAAGCCCAGGATGTGGCAGCGCTGAAGGACGCAGGCGCTCTGGACGCCTTCATCGCACCGTTGCCACCGGGTGCTCTGGTGGAGGCGCTCAACCAGTGGCTTGACAACAGCGAGGGAACCCCAAAGGCGGTTAAGGTGCTTTCGCGCGACGACCTTGCTGACTTCGTTAAGGCGCTTATGGAGAAGCGCTCCGTATACGCACCGGTTGAAACCCGCGACGGACTGAAGTTCCTCAAGGTTGACAACCCTGCAGCCGTCCGCATAACATACACATCCACCGTTCTGCCGCCAAAGAGAGTTTTTGCTCCTGAAGAGGAGACTCTCCTTCGCTTCAACCTTAAGGAGAAAGCCGTTGAGGCGGTTGACCCAGGCATTGAGCCAAAAGTGCTGTTTGGCGTTCATCCCTGCGATATGCAGGCGATTCTACGCCTTGACTGGGCGTTCACCCATCGCAATCCCGAAGCCAACTACATCCATCGCCGCAAAGACACGCTCATAATCGGCGTCACCTGTGTGCCCGATGAAAACTGCTTCTGCCAGAATCTCGGAACTTGGAACACCCGCGAAGGATATGACGCTTTCTTAGTGGATTTGGGCGATAGGTGGCTGGTTGAGATACTGACCGAGCGCGGTGTGGAGGCGCTTTCAGGAATCGCACATCTCAAAGACGCTGCTGCAGAGGATGTTCAGAAAGCAAAGGTTGTGAAACGGCAGATGGCGATACCCCAGCGTCCTGTTACATTTCAGCCGGCACTTTTGCCGACGCTTATGGAGATGGCGGAGCACGACAAAACCTGGGTGGATGTGGGCAATCGCTGTTTCTCCTGCGGAACCTGCACACTCGTCTGCCCAACCTGTTACTGCTTCAATGTAGAGGATGTGGTGGACATAAAATTGGAGAAAGGCGAGCGTGTGAGGAGATGGGATTCCTGCCAGTTGAGCACATTCACGGTGGTGGCGACAGGTGAGAACTTCCGCAAGGAGCGCGAAAGCCGCGTTCGTCACAGGATGTATAGGAAATACTACTGGCTTGCGCAGCGGTTCGGTGAGACCTTCTGCGTGGGATGCGGTCGCTGCGGTCGTTATTGTGTCGCCAATATCCATCCCTACGACATCGCCACAAAACTTGAAAGCCGCTACTGCCTCACTCTCACCGATGCGGTGCTTGGGAAGTAATGGAGGACTGCCAATGAGACATACAAAGATTGACATTGAGAAGGTGGAGCCAAAAAGGCTTTATGAGCCGCGGTTCGCAAAACTGGTCTCGGTTCGGCAGTGGACGGAACTGGAAAAACTGCTTGTGCTTGAGTTTGAGGATGGCAAACCTCTTGGACACGAGCCGGGGCAGTTCGTGGAGGTGTCGGTTTACGGGATAGGGGAGGCACCGATTTCGGTCTCAAGCGCCCCTGATGACTCCCCAAGATTTGAACTTTGCGTTCGCCGTGTCGGCAATGTTACAAGCGCTCTCCACAACCTCAAAGAAGGCGACACCGTCGGCATCCGCGGTCCCTTCGGTCGCGGCTTCCCCATCAAAGACCTTGAAGGCAAAGACATCCTCTTCATCGGCGGTGGTATCGGTATGGTGCCGCTCCGCTCCTTCATCAACTACGCCATCGCCAACAAGGAAAAGTTCGGCAAACTGACAGTTCTCTACGGCTGCAAACGCCCCAGCGAGTTCCTGTTTCGTGAGGAGTTACGCAAGTGGGCGGAGCAGACCGACTACCGCGACACGGTGGATGCCACAGGCGGAGAGGAGTGGCCACTTGATGTGCCCTGGAAGCGTAAGGTCGGCGTCATCACCATCCTCATCCCCGACCTTGAGATAAATCCAGAAACAACCTATGCGGTCGTGGTCGGTCCACCGATTATGTATCGCTTTGTTATTCGCAGTCTCAAGGCAAAAAATATGGCTGACGACCACATCATCGTCAGCCTTGAACGCCATATGAAGTGTGGCGTCGGCATTTGCGGTCACTGCCAAATCGGACCTCTCTACACCTGCCAGGATGGTCCTGTTTTCTATTACAATGAAATCAAAAATATTAAGGAGGCCCTGTGATGAGTAAGCCCAAAGTTGCCGTATACGATTTCACAGGGTGCGAAGGGTGCGAGTTGCAGATACTCAATTGCGAGGAGTATCTGCTGGATATAGTGGGGAATATAGAGATAGTGTATTGGCGCGAGGCGGCAACACCTCCCGCGGGCGCACCCAACCGCTACGATGGTAGAGAAGTGGTGGAAGCCGATATCGCCCTTGTGGACGGCGGTATCACCACCCCACACGATGTGGAGAGAATTAAGAAGATTCGCGAGAAGTCCAAGGTGCTGGTCGCGATGGGGTCGTGCGCCTGCTTCGGCGGCATCAACGCCCTCAAAAACGACTTTCCGATGGAGGAGGTGAAGCGGGTGGTTTACGGCGATATGGCGCGCCACTTTGAAACCATCCCCGCCGCTCCTATGTCAAACTATGTCAAGGTTGACTATATGCTGCCAGGCTGCCCAATGGTCAAAGACGAGTTCTTAAAGTTCTTCAAGTCACTTCTTCTGGGCAAGACCAAATGGGTGTTACCCGACTATCCAGTTTGTGTGGAGTGCAAACTGAAAGAGAATGTATGCGTGTTTGACAAAGGGATGTTCTGCTTGGGACCTGTGACGAGGGCGGGTTGCGGCGCCAACTGCCCATCCTTCGGCGTGGGTTGTGAGGGATGCCGCGGTCTGGTGCCAGACCCCAACACCAACGCGGCGCTTGATGTCCTCACAGAACGCGGACTTACTCTTGAAGACGCCGTCAAACGGATGAAACTCTTCTGCAACGCTCTTGAGCCTGTCAGCAGGCTTGATGTCTGGACAAAGACCGAGTAGGAGGCAGCCAAATGGTAGATGTCTATGTTCCATATGTTACACGGGTGGAAGGACACGGCAACATAGTAGTGCGGGAAAAGAACGGTGAAGTTGAGATAAGATGGGAGATACCCGAGTCGCCGCGGTTCTACGAGGCGATGGTGCGCGGTAAACCCTGGGATGTTGTGCCCCATATAACAAGCCGCATATGCGGAATATGCGCACCCGGTCATACCCTCGCGTCCATAAACGCGGTTGAAGATGCCTTCGGCGCAAAACCGACGCTTCAGACCTGGCGCATGCGCAAACTGCTCAGCCACGGTGGGATGATTCAAAGCCACGCACTGCACGCATTCTTCCTCGCGCTCCCAGACTTTGCCGGTGCACCCAGCGTCATAGCAATGGCGCCCACCCATACGGAGGCGGTTTTGGCGGCTGTGCGCCTTAAAAAACTCGGCAACGACATAGCCGACCTTATAGGCGGCAGGGCGGTGCACCCCTGCTCCGCTCTTGTCGGCGGCTTTGGGCGCATCCCCACAGAAAAAGAACTACTCCAGTTGCGCTCAAAACTGCAGCAAGGGCTTGCCGACATCAAACTTATGGTTGATGTCTATCGCAGTGTGCTGCCAAACATCCCTAAATTTGAACGCAAAACCGAATACATCAGCCTCCACTGGGACAAAGAATATCCGTGGATAGACGGTGATGTGGTCTCAAGCGAGACGGGTGTGGTTTCCTATCGCGACTATCTTAACTTTGTTCACGAGTGGGTGAAGCCCTACAGCACCGCCAAGCGCGCTAAGAATGTCTTCACATCGTACGCTGTGGGCGCTTTGGCACGCGTTAACAACAACTTTGACCAACTCTGCGACTCCGCCAAAGAAGCAGCCGAGATTCTGGAGTATAAGCGCCCATCCTACAACCCGTTCTACAACAACATCTGTCAGGTGATAGAGACGGTGCACTGCATTGAGGACAGCATAAAGACGATAGACCAGATGCTGGCGGACGGTCTGAAGGAGGAGGGTATACAGAAGCCGAGCATTCGCGCAGGACGGGGTGTCGGCGCCGTTGAAGTCCCACGCGGTATCCTCTTCCACGACTACACTTTTGACGAGACCGGGCATATGGTATGCGCAAACCTTGTGATTCCTACCAATCAAAACCACGAGAACATTGAGGACGACTTCCGTGCGTGGGTGCCGAAGATGCTTCAGGAAGGCAGAACAGACGACGAGATTGCCTTCAACCTTGAAATGCTTGTGCGCTCCTACGACCCGTGCATTTCCTGCTCCACCCACACGATAAAGGTAAACTTCAAACGCCTGTAGTAAGCAAGACGGGAAAAAACAGGAACCCCCGACGAATGGTCGGGGGTTCTTTCACTTTTTTATACGGTGTTTTCACAAGACCATATTACTGCTTCTCATATGCGCCCATGTCCACCGTCGCGGTGCCGCTGC
>CAZPBO010000012.1:36854-39735 GCA_964584815.1 uncultured Planctomycetota bacterium | reverse complement strand
AAATTGGTCGTTGTTGAGCAACGCCAGGCGGGTTCCTATGTCCATATCATTGATACGGAGACGAAGAAGTCGGTAGGACAACCGCTCCATTTTCCGCAGCGCGTCGTTCCGTATCTTGCCGCGGGTCGCGTCTACCTCAGAGGGGACGATGTTCTGCTTTGCCTTACAAAGGACCTGACCGAGTTGGACTGGAGTTTCACCGCCGCAAGCAGGATCACCGCTGGACCCGTGCTTGACGAACACCACAACTATGTGATAATCGCGACGGAGGAAGGCAAGGTGATGGCTTTTAGGGCGGGGACAAAGAATGTGGCGTGGGAGAGCGAGTTGATGGAGAAGCCCCCCTGTAATGCGTTGTGTGTGCGGAACAACACCGTCGTCGCTCTCTGTCGCGATGCTACGGTGAGGGCACTTTATACCTGGAAAGAGCCTCCTCCGACCACATCCAAAAAGACCGTCTCGCGACTCGCGTGGGAGAGGCGGGTCAGCCGCGAGCCTGTCGCTGAATCCCCTGTCTTCTGCGGCGATTTTCTCTACTTTATTGACACAGGAGGCGTTTTGCACGCTTTCAGTTTAAGAACGCGCAGAGAGGTTTGGGTGACCACAAAACCCATTCTAACGACATTTATGTGGCCTCCCGTTCCGTGGGGAAGAGATGCGGTGGCGGTTGTTGGGGATGGCGGTATTGTTACGGTTCTTAAGGCTTCAAGCGGGGAGGAGTTGTGGCGCTTCACCAAGGAGAGGGTCATGACCCAACCTGTGGTCCACGGCGACCTTCTGATTCTGTTCACGACGGATGGCAAGAAGAAACGAGTCCTAAGTCTTGTGAGGTGAGCAGGAAGTGTTCGGCTTTCTGAAACGGTGGAAGTTGAAGCGGGCGCTGAAGAAGGCGCTGAAAGATGTTCGCGGGGCTCCCAATCCCCGCAACACTGCCTATCTTATGCAGTGTTATATGGATTTAGGGATGCTGGAGGAGGCGGAGAAGGTGGGGCGACAGGCGCTTGAACTCTATCCTCTCTCGGCGACGATTCAGGAGACTATGCGGCGGCTAAAGCGTATCAAATATGATGAGCAGATTCGCCAACTCCGAGAGCGCATCCGCAGGAACCCCAACCCTACATCCTACGCTATGCTGGCAGAACTCTACCGCGACATCGGAGAGACCGAAAAGACGCTGGAACTATGCCGCGAGGCGATGGGTAAGTTTCCTACCCACGAGGGTGTCTACCTCATAGTGGGTGCTATAAGGTATGAGCGCTATTTAAAGAACCGCCATCCCAAAGATGGGGTTGGTGCCGTGGAGAACTTTGAGAAGGCGCTGAAACTGAACAACTCCAATTACAAGGTGCTGCGCCGTTTGGGGCAACTCTATCTTGAGTTGGGTATGCCCAAAAAGGCGATGGAGAAACTGCGCAGCGCTCTTTCCTACACTCCCAACGACCCTCAATTGATGGAGATGGTGAAGCAGGCGCGGGAGATGCCGCCGGAGTCGGATGACGATGTTGAGGAATACTTCAAGGCGCTTTATGAGCGCTATAAGGAGCAGGCTGAATCGGAGGTGGTTCTGCGCTTCGGACTTGAAGAGTTGAACACAATTTTTGCGCGTTTGCCCGACCTTGAAGGAGCCTACCTTCTGGTGGCGATGGCAAAGGACGGACGCAGGCTCGCGTCCCGCCAGTTTGCGCCAGGCATAGATGAGAATGTGGCTCTGCAATGTATGAAGGCGATTTTTGATGCCGCGAACGATTCCTGTTTGCGGATGGATATTGGTCCTTTCGTTAGAGGTGTTTTCACGGGAAAAACCGTTAGAATCCATATGTTCAGGTTTGATGATATGTTGGTGGGATTGTTTGTTTACGCAAAACTTCACAAGCGCACCGCCGAGCAGTTCCTCAATAACCTCATAGAGGAGGAGTTCTACGCCTACAGGGGGAGCAGTTGATGAAAGAGATATTGAGGGAATTGAACCGCGAGGCAGGTGTTGTGGGCAGTATGGTGGTGACGCCTGATGGTATGGTGGTGGCGGCGGAGTTGGGTCCATCTCTTGACGAGGACACGGTGGCGGCGCTTGCTGCTCATATGCTTGGCGGTGTCAAAAAGGCGATGTCCATAGTCGGAGAGCAGACCGCCACACAGTTTGAGGTCACAAGCGATTTCGGCAGAATGGTCTTTCTTGATGTGGGTCCCGCTTATCTTGTGGTTGTAACATATCAGAATGTTAATGTTGACCAAACGATGATTGCTATTCGCTCCGCTGCGTATAAAATTACTCACAGAAGAGCCTGAATTGGAGGGTCGTGCAGGTGGTTCAAATAAACTTTGCCGCAAGGGAGGTGAACTGCAAAATCGTCTACTACGGTCCTGGTCTTTCCGGCAAGACCACCAATCTGGAGATGATTCACACAAAGATTCCTGCTTCACATCGTGGCGAATTGACATCTATCGCCACTGAAGGTGATAGAACACTTTTCTTTGACTTTATGCCGCTTGACCTCGGCAAGATTGGTGGGATGACAACCCGTTTTCAACTCTACACCGTTCCGGGACAGGTCTATTACAACGCCACAAGAAAACTGGTTCTGCAGGGAGTTGACGGCATCATTTTTGTTGCCGACAGTCAGCAGGGCAAACTTCAGGAGAACATAGACTCCCTGCGTAACCTTGAGGAGAACCTCGCCGAATATGGTCTTGACTTGACCGCAATTCCGCATGTCTTTCAATACAACAAAAGGGACCTGCCAAACATCATTCCTGTGGAGGAGTTGAACACTGTCTTAAATAAGTTCAACGCTCCCTATTTTGAGGCGGTGGCTATAACAGGTGAGGGCGTTTTTCCGACACTCAAGAAGTGCGCGGAACTTGTGCTGGCGAATCTGCAGCG
>CAZPBO010000012.1:31289-36754 GCA_964584815.1 uncultured Planctomycetota bacterium | reverse complement strand
CCCCCGGCATCAGAGAATAAATGATTTGGAGTGCTGCAGTGTGGGAAAGGACGACGAAAAACACAGGAAGTTTGTTCAGAACCTTGCGCCGGAGGAAAGGCTCTTGATTTTACTGCGCGATGAGTTGTATGGTGGTAGGTGGGATTATCTGCGTCAGGACTTGGAGGATAGGAAAGCAGGTAGACCTTATGTCTTCAAACTTGCAAGCCGTATAGAGGACGACCTGCGTCGGATAGAACGGCTTGAGGCTTACGAGAAGAAGTATGGCATAAATCTGGCTGACTATATGAGTAAGGAGAGTGAGCGATGAGGTGGCTTCTTGCTCTGCTACTTCTGATAGGTGTGGGTGCTTGCCGGAGCGGTGGGCAGGTTAGACAGGAACCCAAAGAGAAAGAGGGGACAAAGCCAGCCCAAAAGACGGAATCGGAGAAAGGGCTTCCTCCAGCACTGGTCGCTTTGCGAAAACTGCGAAAAGAACTTGACCGTTACGGTTTTCAAGTAGCGTGGCATTACGACTTCAGGGAGAAGATTCGTAATCTCTTCTATATTCCTATGAAGAACTCGCTTCATCGCCTTTACCTTGAGACAGAGGGCAATGTCCTATACCGCCTTGACCCGCGCGATGGTAAGGTGATGTGGCAGTGCACCTTTGATGGACCGCTTGCGTTTGCACCGGTTCCCTTTGATTACGAGGATGTGGAGCGCCGTAGAGCGATTGAGGAGCGGCTTGAACGGCTTGAACTCACAGACATTGAGGAAGCAAAACGCCTTACCACCGAACTCGGACGCTTCCCGCCCGAATGCGTGGCTGTTGTCGGCAGCACCGTTTACTGCCTTGACGACTCAAGCGGCAAGGTTCTCTGGAAAAAGACGCTTGCCTTTGACCTTGCCTGCAGACCCATGGTCGGCTTCAGCCATGTCTATGTGGTCAACTGGCAGCACAGACTCTATGCGTTGCGCAAGAAGGACCGCGTCTTTGAGTGGGATATACTGCTTGACAGCGACGCGGTGGGCGGTGGCACCTGCAAGGGCGCCCATATTTTCATAGGTGATGCGTCGGGTAAATTCTACTGCATTGACGGTGCAAGCGGCGATATCGTCTGGACATTCCGCACACTTGACAGGATTGTTGCGCCCCCCAATGTCTGGTATCTGAAGATGTATGTCGGTTCCTGCGATGGTTTCCTTTACTCCATCAGTGCGGAAGCCGGCTTTGAGACTTGGAAATTTGCCTGCCAGTGGCCTGTTGTGGACAAACCTGTCGCCGTAGGATATGTGATTTATGCCATAGCGGAAAAGAAAGGACGCCGTATGATATTTGCTGTGGACAGAAAGGCAAATCTCTTATGGCGCCAACGCAACTGTGTTAAGGTTCTGTTGCAAGGGCGTTCGTGGCGCGGACGCACCCAATCTTACATACTTGATGCGTCCGGAAATATCCGCGCTGTTCTCACACTCTCTCCCATCAAGGGCGAGATAGGCGAGGTGCGCTGGCGACTCCCCGCACACTCCTACGGCTTTGAGTTCTTCACTACCAATCCATCAGACAGACGCTCCATCCGCAAAAACATCGCTCGCCGCTGCATATATATGGCTACAAAATTCGGGCTCGTCGTCGCCATTGAAGAGATGCCACACTTTTAGGGGGAACTCACTTGGTAAGGCTCGTTTTACCACTGCTCCTTATCGCAGGATGTGCTGGCGGAATGTGGGTGCCTGATGGTTACTATTTCAGCATTCCGACGCAGGGCTTTCAGGATGTGCCGATTCCGCCTTTTGACTTTGTTGTGGTTCCCGGCAAGACATTCGCCTATGTCTGCCCTGTTGACCCGCAGATAAGGGTTGCGCGTGTGGTGCTGACGGGTGAGTCGCGGCTTGATGACACCGTTGAATTCTTTGAACGGGAACTCCCTTCTCAAGGTTTTTTCCCGATAAGAAAGCCGCTTAAGAGCAAGGCGGTAGAGCGTGTGCGCCTTTTCTACAAAAAGCACGGACGGGACGAGTTCCTCTTCGTTGATATCTCCCGCGAGGAGAAGAGCGTTAATGTGGAGATGAAACTGGTTACATATCCTCCGGAGTAGAAAATGCTCGCTGCAGTTGCCGCGCTTTTCCTGATGCAGGTTGTAAACATTGACGCAAAGGTTGAGCCGCTTAAGGTTGCTCCGTCAAGTCAGACTGCCGTTTCTGCGCTTGTTGATGTTCACGATGACGCGGTGGAGTTCCACCCCGAAGAATGCGGGGTGGAGGTGCTTAAAAGCCCTCCGTGGCTTAAAGTCGCGTCTGAAGAAGCCGCGTTTGAGCCCGCTTCGCCTGGTGTTGTGCGGGTTTTGGTTCCCGCCACCGTCACTGCCGATGCATCAGGTAAAGCGGAACTCCGCTTGCGAGTCAAGGTCTACTATTGCAACAACTTTGAAGGCTGGTGCCGCGCCGATAAGGTGGATGTGAAGGTTCCCGTTGAGGTGGTCGCTCCTTCTGTCGCAAAAGTCGTCACCCGTCCACCTGTGTGGACGCTTATCCTCGCCGCCGCTTTTCTCGTCGCCACTTTTGCCCTTTTCTTCCTCCCCCGTTATGTTCGTTTCCTATGCTGTGTGGGTTTTATCGTTTTTGGACTCATCGGTGCATTTCAGCATAGAGAACATATAAAGGCGTATGGTATCGCCAAACAGTTGTGCGTTTCCTGCATAGGGCTTGAGCGGACATATATTCTGCACGGAAGTCCCCAAATAACAGATGAGACGCGCGATTTTGTCGCCTCTCTCAGAAACTTTTACGAGATAGTTGTTTTCTCCGCAGAGTGGTGCACCAACTGCCCATATGCTAAGGCTGTCGTGAAGAACATAGTTAACGCATCAGACGGCAAACTGACGATGCGGATTGTGGATGTGGAAAAGGACGAAGAGGAAGCCAAGAAATGGCCGATAGAGCGGGAAGGGCGGGTAGCGCTGCCTGCGGTTGCTGTCAGAACAAAAGAAGGTGTTGAGGTCATCTTTGGCGCCCAGAATATTGAGAAGCGCCTTGTTGACTTGCTCCGCAGGCTTGAAGGAAAACGGCGATGAGGTTGCCACGCATAAGGCGCATCGTGCAATTCTGTGTGCTTCCGATTGCGTATATCGGTTTCATCGTTCCCGGGATAGTGCATTTTGTCTGGCCGTCAATTCATTGCTATGCCTGTCCGCTGTCGGCGTGGATATGCCCTATCGGGGCGATGCAGAACTTTGTGAAGGCGGGGCGTTTTCCGTTCTTTGTGGTGGGGACGATGTTCGGTGCTGGTGTGGGGTTTGGAAGGGCTGTCTGCGGTTGGGTCTGCCCATTCGGGTTGCTCAACGACATACTTGCGGGGATGAGTCGCTTCAAAACGCGGCTGGGTATTGTGCAGTTGCTGCTCGCCATTTTTCTGGGGCTTTTCTCAATAAGTGCCGCGCTTGTGGACCTGCGGGCAGGGGTGGCAATTGCTTTTCTCTCCTTCTTTGCTCTGTTTTTGATAAAGCGGTTTTATCTCTTCAAATATCTTGTTCTTGTGGTGACGATAGGCGCGGCGATTGTCTGTGCCGACACCATCTTCTGCAAGGTCTGCGGAGTTGCCACATTTGAGGCGTCCCTGCCGTATGCTCTCAACCCTTCGGCGGTGGTTCCTGTGAAAGCGTTGAGCGCACCCTTTCTGATACATCTTGCGGTGGGTGCGCTGGCGATTGTTGGTCTGTTGTGGGCACGGAGATTCTGGTGCCGCTATATCTGCCCCTTCGGTGCCATTATGGGGCTTGCCAACCGTTTCAGTGCTCTTCGCCTGATGCGCGACCCCCAGAAATGTGACCCCAAGACCTGCAAAACCGCCTGTATCCGCGCCTGCCCAATGGGTGTCACATCTATTCCGCGGCTTCAATCCATTGACTCAACCGACTGCATCCGCTGCGGCGATTGTGTGGATGCCTGCCCCAATAAATCGTTGCGCCTCCGCTTCTCAATCAAGCGATGAGAGCACCTCTTTGGCTATCACTTCAGGTTCTGCCAGGCGCCCTTCGGCTATCCTGCCAGAGGCAAGCCGTCCCTCAACCGGTCCTATAATACGCCAGCCGTCTGACTCAAGCAGGCTCAAAGCGCGTTGAACAGGTCCTCCCCTAAACATCCGCTCCTCCATAGCGGGGGCAACAAAGCGCGGTTTTGCGTGGAAGCACAGAGCGGCGGCGACAAGGAGGTTGTCGGCGATGCCGTATGCGATTTTGCAAACTGTGGCGGCAGTAGCAGGTGCGATAAGCAAACATTTTGCCCTGTCGGCAAGCCGCACATGGATAGGCTGGTCTTGATGGGTGAAAAGGTCAGACAGAGTAGGTCTTCCAGTCAACCCCTCAAATGAAGCGGGAGCGACAAATTTAAGCGCCGCAGGCGTTAAAACCACCTCTACTTTCTTACCCGCCTTCAAGAAGCGCGATACAAGTGAGACCGCCTTAAAAGCGGCGGCAGAACCTGTCACACCCACAACAATGTCAATGTCTGCCTGCATCGCTACACCCTGACCGCGTAAGGAATGCTGAAAGCGTCCAGCCAACGCTTTAACGCGGCGATGCGTTCTTTCTCATCCTGTGGGATGGAAAGTGGTCTTCCGCGACCATCAAATATCACTCCCACCACACCGCCTTTGACGCGACCTGAGACCGTCTCCCCTTTTCCTGCGCCAACATCAAATTTCCTGGTTGGTCTTACCTCAATTTCGGCTTCCTCGCCCACGGGCACCTCAAAGACACGAACCTCACCAAACATTAGGTCAAACTCTTCTGTCTTCCCTTTTGGCGGAGTGATGCGGCAGTGAGCGACGAGGTCATTGGGGCGGGCGGTGCCTTTCGGCGCCACAGCGGTGCCCAACTCAATCAGACAATCGCGGATGAAGACCTGTTCTGCAGCATCTGGAAGCACATCCGCCAGAACTCCCAGTTGCGGCATCATAAATATGGAGTCAACCGCAAGACGCGTAACTCCTTCCGGCTGAAAGGCGTCCAACATCATAAGCGCCGCCTGATGGCGCATCGGTGCGTGGCTCAAAACACCTCCAGACCCTACCAAAATGTCTAACTCCATCATATCTATCAGCGTCTGTCCTGTGGTCTCTTGCTTGAAGGTGTCGGCTATCGTGCGCTCAAGGTGTATTCCCTTCAACCCCACCGCAAGGAATTTGTGATGCTCAAAGGCAAGGCGCAGGGCTTCCCGCGCTACAGCGTGCTCCACAAGAAGGTCGTCCAGCGTCTGCGGGATGGTTGTGGGGCGTATCATCTTGTTGCGAAGGCGGTTCTTTATGTCGTCGCGGTCAGGCTCAAATGGCAGCCATCGCACGATGTTCTCTATTCCTGTCTCTTTCAGAACATTGCATATGGAATACGACATCCCAAGATTGGCGGACACTGTTCGGTTGAAGACTCCTTTGAAGACGGAGAAGACATCGGTTGTGGCGCCGCCGATGTCCACACCCAGAACCG
>CAZPBO010000012.1:23323-31189 GCA_964584815.1 uncultured Planctomycetota bacterium | reverse complement strand
TCGTCGGCGGCGTCCTTGTTGCCCCCATATATGACGGGAAGACGGAAATCGGTTCCGAAGCGGGGACGCGGGTCAGCCGCAAGGATTATCTCCGCAAGACTGACGACATGGCTTTTTGTGCCGCCGTCAACTCCGCCCGACAGAAGCACTATATCAGGACGCAGATTGCGCAACCTTTGAATCTTCTCATGCTCTTGGCGCTCATCATCCACAGAAAGCACATCCATAACAATGGCGCCTGCGCCAAGAGCCGCTCGCTCCGCCGACTCCGCCGTCATCTTCCTCACCACCCCAGCCACCGCCATCTGCAGTCCACCACCCGCAGACGAAGTGGATAGATACAAATCAACACCGTTGCCCTTACCATCGTCAGGCTTTAAGATGCCGTCCTCTTTAAGAAGTTTGCGCCCCGTCAACTCCTCAACCTCAGTAACCGCGTTGCGAACACCAATCGTCACATCGTCAAATGGTGACTCAACTGTTGTCGGTGCCTCACCCCGCACTATCAGGCGATACTCTTTGTCCCTCTTCTCTATCAGTATCGCCTTGGTAGTTGTGGAACCACAGTCTGTGGCAAGAATTGAGCGTATCTCCTTACCGGCTGCCATATCGTTGCCCTCCTTAACCGCTTATCCCCAGCCAGTCGTGATACAGAAAGACAAGCCGGTCTATGAACAGCGACATACGCCCCTGAATGGTCGTGCCGAATATGGTGCCGAAGCAGACCATCAGGAAGTAGCGCCCCAAACGGCTTGAGCCTCGCAGAACAGGGTTGGTCTCGTGCCTGAAAGTGAAGAAGAAATATGAAAGCACGCATAACACAACGACTATGAAGACGAGATTGGAAAAGTTGAGCCAGGTGAAGTGGAGTGAGCCTGCGCTTTCGGTGAGTATCGGTTTGAATGTCTGGATTACCTGTCCGCGTTCGCTGAAGAAGAACTGGAAGGTTCCGCGAAAAGCGCCGCCTGCGCCTGTTCCCATAAAGAACATTATCACAAAGCGGCTTATCCACACATGGCGGCGCGATAACTGAAAATACCACATAATCCCAGGAATAAGGACCAGAAGCCACAGGTAATTTGCGGGTTGTCCTTCTGCGCCGAACATTCGGTCAAGCCATTGCGGTTGTATGACTTCTGTCCACACAACACCTGTGCCGTAACCCACCGACAATCCCACAAGAATGTGCTCAAGGAAGCGATATATGGGGTTTTCACGATAGAGGAATGAGTAGATGCCGATTGTGCATATGGCGCCTATCCCGACACCGAGTCGCTCCCAGAAACCGTCAAATCCCTGACGCAGCGAGTATAGGATGCAGTCACCCGCGATGTAGACCACCACTAAGACGGCAATAATGAGGAAGACCAACTTCTCTGCGCTCATTCGCTCTTTCTTTTCAAGTTCAGTGGGGGCAGGCATTATTTCAACTCCTTCTTAAGTTTCTTTTCCCTGCGACGGCTTGCGATGTATCCAATATTGCCGAGAATCAAAGCGACGATGACCCAGAGATGTGCGAGGTTTTGTGAACCCATACCACGGGATGCCTGACCGCGTATGTTGAGGAGTTGCTCGTATTGGGCGGCACCGCTTAAACCCTCCATCATCCCCACAACTTGACCTGCGTCTATCAGCGGTCTGATGGAGGGACCGATAATTGCCGTCACTCCCACACCGATGTCAAAATGGGCTTCCGGCTGGGCGTAGTAGACCCAGTCCGCGTAGGCACCTGACCCTGTTACATCAAAAACAAGGGCAAAATCACGCAAGCCGCGAATGTTCTTCATCATCGGCACATCGCGGATGGGCGTTCCGCGGTAGTCCTTTGATATGATGGCATACATATCGCGGACAAACGCCATATAGTCGGCGAACCGCATTTGGCGGAAGCCGAAGTTGACCCAGTCAACACCGTAACGCTTGTTGTATTTCTTGGCGATGTGCTCGGCGATGCGTTCTGCCATCATAGGACCCTCTGGCAAAAGGTGGCTCATTATCGCAAAACGCACCCCACGGCGGAAAAGGTGTTCTATCATCGCCGCTGTCTGCGGTTGGTTCTCCGCTTTCACACTCGGCGACCAGTCCATCGCCAGAAGCACAAACTTCTCAGGTCCTTTCTTACGCTTGTTGTCTTCTGCTATCTGCTCCACCTTGTCGTAGAGTTTTTTCACCACAGGGGAGACTTCCATCTTAACAGGTATGGGAACAAAAAACGGGATACTCACAAGCACGAAGACGACAAGATAGATTATGCGCGGGTCAATCTTCTGCAACCTGTCATACCAAGCCATTCTGGAAGGCGCTTCTCCGTTCATAGCACCACTCCTTATTGTCTGTCAAAGAAGGAGCCGCGTTCAAGCGAGAGCCATATTCGCAGGGACATAGCGAGTCCCCCTATAGCGGCGCCGAAGATGATTCCTCTCTGCGCCGCTCCGTTCCAGTACTGCATCAACCATTCCCTTATCGTGTCCACCCGTATACGGCTCAGCCACCACAGTCCAGGGTCGTTCTCATACCCTTTAAGCCAGAGAGTTACCTCCTGTCCTGTGGGTATCTGACCGAGCATAACGACAACGGCGGCAGCCATCATCACCGCCGCTTCGCCGCTCTTTATCCGAAACGAACGATACGCCGCACTCACTATGTAGAACGCAAGCAGTGAGAATATCGTTGAGTCAAGCGGAACACGCATGTTGTCCCAAAGAAGGTTGTATATGCGCCAGACGGCGTCGCCTTCCGCAGCGTGGGAGTAATAACGCACAAGGTGCACAATCAGCATCACAAACAGTGCCACAATGAGCGCTGCGGAGTTATGCCACCCAGAACGCCTCAACACCACTCTTGTGCCGTGCAGTCTTAAAAGGTTTATGACACCAAGGAGGAACGCGCAGGCGCCTATCGCCAATGTCACCTTTCCTATTTCAACAATCAACTTGGATATGCCCGTCTCTCCTGGCAGCACAAATTCAAGGAAGTAGTAGAGACCACCAACAAAGGTGAGGATTATTATGATGTTCCTACGCATCGGCAACCTCCTATCTCAATAGCAAATCAAGCAACCAGTTTGAGAAGAAAGTCTTTGGCGCGAAAGCCATAAGAAGCCCGAAGACGAGCAGTAAAATAGTGAGTGTAGCCAGTATCATTTTGCCGATATCCTGTCCGCGCAAGGAGCCTATCATGGTCGGCTCATGAGTCAGATAAGCCGTGGCGGCGTAGAACTCCTCGCCAATAATTGTGTAGTCGCAGGCGGTGATGAAGAAGGGAATCTGAAGGATGTCTGGGGTGCCTGCGACCTGAATAGCGCCGACTTGGCTGCCGGCTTCCGCCAGAATCAGCGATTCTGCGGCAAAATAGCCGAAGAAGAATGTAGCCGCCACACGCTCACGGTGCATTATCCCCACAACACCCGCCGCGTATGGAAACTGCCCCGGTATGAATATCACATCCTCCGCCTTGAAAAGGTCCAGTTTGCCTACATCGGCGTATGCTTCCCGCACCGCTTCTTCGGCTATCGGATAGAGAAGATACGAGTTGACAGGAACTATGATGCGCAGGTCGTATTTCGCCGCAAGCCTTGCCACATGGGATAGGATTGCCACAGCACACAGACCTTCAATGCTCAAGTAGGAGAGTCCTGTTGAGTAAAGGACTGGGCGTCCCATCTCTGTAGCGCGTCCCACCGCTTCATCTATTGCTGATAATCCTGCGATGGGGCGGATGTATATCTCGCCCTTTCCCGCACGCGCGCGCAGGATGTAAAGCACTATCGGCGCGCTGAACACCGCCGTCAGTATCAGCATCGTGTATGTCGCGTGCATCCGCTCTCCTCCTCTGGCAGACCCTCTTCACTGTATCTTTCTATGCGCTCCGCAAGGCGCGTTAGGTTCTGTCGGTTGCTCAAAAATGCCACCAGTTTATCAACGCGCTCTCGCCCAAATATCGGATAAAGAAACGCCACCAATGTTGAAAGATACTGCGAACCTATGAATGTGAGTGGTCGCACAACCTCAAGCAGCACCGCAACGGGCACATCAAACCCTTGGCGAACCACCCATCTCGCCGTCTTCTCTATCATCTTCTCCGCTTCTTTTTGGTCCAACTCCAATGGGTCTTCCAACACGCTTAAGCGCCTCCAGAATTTCCTCCCTCTTGGCAGGTGGCATAAAGACGCGCATCCTGCCGTAGAAGACCTTTTCGCCGTCTGTGCGGAGTTCCGCACCGCTTCTGATAAGCCGTTGCCCGAACAGCGATATCCGTGTTAATCCCTCCTCGCTCAATCTGTATTTTAATGGGAAGAAGTAGTCGGCAAGCGTGAGCAGCAGAACAAGCAGCAAAACAATAGAAAACAGGATGCTTTGTGAGTATAGGTAAACGGTGGCGGTGGCAAGGAATACCAGCGCCGCGCTGAAGAAGCGTCTCACAAAACTGTCTTGTGCCCACGGCCATACCATCCACTCTTTTACTTCCGCCATTGCAGCAATCTCTCCCGCCGTTGCTCCTCCGCCCGACCTATGTCCTCTGTTTTGCTTGCCTGCTTAAGTTCACCCACATCAGATATCAGCCATCTCTGACGCCAATCCTCATCCAACCGTTTCACCACAAACGCGTCAAGATGGACATATTCGCTTTCGTCGTATGTCCTGTCGCATTCAAGCCGCAGTTTATAACACAAATCCATAACCTTCTCATAAACGGGCTGTCCGCCCTCTTCCTTGAGGTAGTCCTCCTCCTCGCGACCGCGGATGAGAGAGAGCAACTCCTTTGCGAGTTTGCGGATTCTTGCGCGTCGGTCGGAGAAGCGCTCAAAGCGGAATCTGCGCAACTGCGCCAGCCGCTTGTAGTCGGCGAGTTTGTAGGTCTTGCGCAACTCAATGAAGTCCCATTTCTTCTTCTGAGCGCTCCCGCCGAACGCCTTGCTCAAAGATTCCAGAATCTTTTGACAGGTTGCCTTGTTGGCACCGTCCACGAGCGGGCAGATGTCATCATAACTGCCCACCCCCAATGAGAGGTTTGTTATGCAGTGAGCCAGTTCAGAGCCGACTTTGGCGATAGCCGATGATACAACGCCATCAACCTGGTCTCGCCGTCTCTTCTCACTGCGTCCCAGCCCCTTGCCCGCATACACAGACAACTGTTTCAGTGTCATACCGCTTTCCATATCGCTTACCATCTCCTCCACTATTTTGGGAAGGAGGGCATCCTCTTTGAGCCAGACAACTTTCTCTAATGCGTTGGAGAGGTAATAGGCGCGTTCGCGGTTGCCGAGCAGGTAGGAGGAAAGGAAGTCGGATGCGGCGTTGACAAGGTGGATGCGGATGTTGGCAGGCGTCTGCACAAGTTTGAGAGCATCCTGACTCTTTTTGCGGGCAAACTCTGCAAAGTCGCCTTCAGGTTTTTCGGAGAAGAGTTTTCTTAAAAACATGGTCAGGCGCTCTTTGCGTTCTTTTGATGTAAGGTCTTTTTTGTGCTCCAGCACAAGACTCCGTAGAGTGGCAGCCATATCCTGTGCAAAGGTCACCTCAATGCATCTTCTGCTGTTTAGGAATTTTTCCACATTCTCAATGGCATCGTCAGGTGTGAGTTTGTGGGATGCTCTCATCAGCATTATACGCCGCTTGATGCGTAGGTAACTGAAGCAGCCGGCGCGGCGCATTATCAACTGCAGCATCGTCTTCTGCCAGTCGGGCGGCTCCTGCTCCACCATATCGCGGTATTGCTTCTTGTCGCTCTCCTCAAACACACTCTTTAGAAGTTCAATGTCGTCTTTGTGGTCTTTTAAGTAGTTTTGTAGTGTGCCTTTGAAGGTGAGAGTTTCAAAGTAGAGTTTGGCGAGTCGTTTCTTTTTCTGGCTTGTGGGGGCAAAAATTTCGTCTGCCAGTCTTTCACATTCGTTAAGCAGTGTTTCATCGTAAAGTGGCAAGAAGTCTTTCAGTTGGGCGATTTTTTTTGCGACCGCTTCGGTCTTGTTGAGGATTGTCTCCATATCTGTGATGGAGGCGTCCTCTTCTTTAAGGGTGTATTTGCGGAGTTTAAAGACGGCGGTGGGGACGCGTCGGGCATATTTGCGGATGGCGTAAACTGGGTCGCGCTTGAGGGCTTGTGGTTTGGCGATGGTGCGGCGCAGCAGCCTCTCAAAGAAGTTGCGGGTTATCTCGCGTGTGCTGCTGACGCCACGCAGGTCACGCAGCAGCGCCTTGTAGCCCTCCTTGCTGCAGAGTAGGAGTCCTTCCACCAGATTGCGCAGCCGCAGCACTTCGTTGCAGGACGGAAACTTCTCGTCCAGAAGTTGTCGCAACATCAACAGTTTCACCCGAGCCACCACATCGCTGTTGGTAAGCGCTGATGCGAACGCCTTGAAAAGCGGCTTGGGAGAGGCGGTGTCGGACGCTATTATCTCTTCTGCTTTCTTAACCAACTTCTGCCTCACATCTTCTGGGAAGGCAAAGGGAATCTCCAGCCAGTCAAGTAGTCCCGCGATGCGGGGTGGTTTATCGCTGCCTGTGAGAACCCACTCACGCCGCCTGTAGGGGTCGGAGAGTTCCTCAATGGAAGCGGCAAGCGCTCTGGCTCGTGCCGCAAACCCACCTCTTCTGTCAAGCAGCCCCTTCATAAAACCTGACACAAGAAGGGAGAGCCTCCCACCTCCGGGGTAGGTTTGTATGCCCTCTGATGCTATGTCTGCAATCAGAGGTTCAACGCAGAAAGGTGTGTTTGGCTGTTCTAACGCTTTGAGACGATTAAGAAAGTCTGCTCGTTTTTTGTCGTTCTCCACCGCCGCTATCGCCTTGCGAAGATATGCTGTTATGGCGTCCTTTCTATCCTCGCTTTCTTTTAGGATGCGTTCGGCTTCCAGCACAGCGCTGACGAACAGGACTTTGGGTGAGGCAAACTTAAGGAGGACATCTTTGATATCGGCTTTATCTTGAGCAGCGTCGCGGGCGAGTTTGTAGAGTTCTTCTCGTATGGCGGGGTCGGGGATGCGTCCTATTGCGCCGAGTGTTGCGCGCAGTCTCCCTATCAAAGCGTTGCAGTCTGTGATTTTCTCTCTGTGGGCGAGGTATTTAAGGAAGTTTTTGAACCATTGGGCGCGTTTTGGGGGCAGTGACGCCACCGCCTCGCGTGCCTCCTTCGGAAACGCCTTTATCACAGCAGACGCTCTCTCCCCCCATTCAGGTTTTAAGCCAAGGAATGTTATCATCGCGTTAAGGAACATCTTTTGCGGAAGTCTCATCCACGCTCGCGCGCGCTGGAGGGTTAGGCGCCAAGGATGCTTTGGGGTTGCGGCAGCGTGCAGAAACGCCACCCCCGCAACCATCGCTAACCGGGCACGCACATTTTTCAAGACCGCATCGCAAGCCAGTTTCTTACGCAATTCACCCAGCCCCTTCAGCGCAGCGTCAGGGTCCGGGTCCACCATCAGGGTCGCTTTGTGCAGCATATTCAGTGTGTTCTGAACCGCTTCTATTTCTTCGTTGGTCATTGAGGCGGTCTGCCCCAGCAGAAACCGCACTCCCTCCTTGCGCTTCTGCTTGTCTTTCTCCTTCCAGAACGACTCCAATTCATTCAACAATGCACCTTTTGGCTTGTATAACTTTAAGATGTCGGTAGTGGCTTTCAGAGTCGTCAGTTCCGCAAGAAGGCTTTTCTGCTTTCTCTGAGCATTGAGGAAGTGAACAGACCCTTTGGGATTAAGCAGGCTGTCGTGCAGTCTGATAAGGAGTTCTTCTCTGTCAACCGCTTTCTTCAGCATTGAAGCGTAGTTTTTGGCGGTTATATCGGGGTCTTTCCAGGAGTTCAAAATCCAGTGTTCGTTTCCATCATTGTCAAGGCGATTCCACATAACGGCGGTGAAGGAGAAACGGTTGT
>CAZPBO010000012.1:16122-23223 GCA_964584815.1 uncultured Planctomycetota bacterium | reverse complement strand
TTTCCATCATTGTCAAGGCGATTCCACATAACGGCGGTGAAGGAGAAACGGTTGTTTCCGTTTTGGTCAAACAGACCGACCTCGCCGCTTATCGCGAAACGCTGCTCGCTCCACACAGTTGAGAATTTCGGAGTTGTGTTGGGAACCTGACGGACAAGCAACGCAAAGCGTAGAGTGTCTACAAGTAGGGAGTGAAGTTTGGGGAGGGGCATTTCGCCTTCCAGAACGAGTGTTTTGACGAATTGGCGTTCAAGAAGTTCTTGCGCGTCACCTTTGCGTGCCAGGGTTGCCAAATCCTGCAGCACCACATTTATGTTGCTACCTGCGCTTATATCGTAGTAGGCGTTCATCACAACACCGATAACTACGCCAGCCAAAACTACGCCAAAGAAAACCCTAAAGAGAATCTGCTGCACAACCCCGCTCCTTAAATTCTTGCCCAGTGATTATCGCTATCGCCCCGCATACCGTCAAGCAAATAAAAGACCTCTCCCTATATAATGGAGGGGAGGTCTTTGTCTGGGGTAATGGCTACTTAACGGTGACGGTTGCGTCTACGATTTGAAGTTTGAAAGGTTGTTTTACATCCCAGACAAGATGGAGTTTGAGCGTTTTGTTACGAAGTTGTTTGGACGGCTTCCAGCCGCAGGAGCACCATCCCCCTCACCCATAGTGGTATTTGTAGGTGAAGACCACTTTGTCTCCGTCTGTAATTTTCAGCACGGGGCAGGGTTGTATGTAGTCGCCGTTTTTTAAGATGTAGACCCTGTTGCCTGATGCATCCTGCAGAGTGGGCCAGATATAGTAATTTTTTTTGTTGTTGCGTGCCGCTTGACAGTGGACTTCCAGTTTCAGCGGCTCTACATCGCCCAACTTTCCGTCCTTGGTCGGAAGACCGCGCATATATCCCAGAATTGCGAACTCATCTTCTGAGTTGTGGCGAACGGCAAGGTAGGCGGTGTAGCGCGGTTTTTCGGGCAACCACGCCGCTCCGCCTGAAGGCAGAACCACATATATCTTTTTGCGGCTCTCTATACAGACAAAGAAGGTTATCTCCTTCGGTGTGGAGACCTTCTTCAAGCCCGACACTTCCTCCTTTGTGAGCGACGCCAAAACCTTGCCTTCTGTTAGGGTGATAGACGGGCTAAGCGTTGAGTCACCAGCGACGGTTATTATGCTGGGCGCTCTGAACCAACCTGAAAGGAGGTTAATGGTCTTGGGAGCGTTAGGTAGAACAATTGTCTGTCCAGGAAGCCAGCGGATTTTCAGTTTCTGTCCACCGATGTCGTAGTCGCCCTCCCAGACTGTCTTCAAACTCACAGGACCCGCAAACGCCTTAAAAACCACATCCACATCCGCCTCTTTCTTCTGTCCGTTTATGTTGAAGACGCCTTTAAGGGTTGCTGTGAAATGGAGATAGTATCCTGTGCCTTCAGGGGAAAGCGTTTTGTCGTCGGTGAAGTCGTTGTTGGAATTTGTGTCCACAATAGCGCGTTTGGGCTTGCGAATCCGCCCCGATTTGTCCATCTCAATTGCCACAAGATATTTGCGCTCACCCACCGTCAAAGTATAGAAACTCCAGTCTCCGTTTGATGGCAGTTTGACATCCGCAGGTTTTTGGGCTCTTGTTGTCTTCATAACGGAAGGGCTGACGAAAACAGGTTGCTCAAGCGTTACTTTTTTCAGTTCAACCGTTGGGGGTGAGGACTGCTGCCCGTCTTGCGCAAACAAAGGCACGACAAGGGCAAACCCCACGACAAATGCCGCAACACGCATCAAATCCTCCTTAAAAGGCTCGCTTGATTATACGGATGCTGCGTTGTTTTCGTCAACTATCTGCGCGTGAGGAACAGAAAATCGCAGTCAGCGACTGTGGTGTCAAGGATTTTCTTGAGCGGCGTGTTGATACTGCAGGGGAGAAGGACGAAGGGTTTTATCTTTGCGCGCCGCTCAAAGCGATTTGGCGCAGCGGTTCTGTTGCCAAGATGTCCTGCACCTGCGAAGAGGACAACGGTGTCTGCGCCGCTTTCCTTCAACGCCCTTGCCGCCTGCTCCGCAAATGTCTCGTCCCACACAACCTGTGCCTCATAAAAGTGGTTAAGCCGCTCCTTCGTCAGAATCCCCTGTTTCAGCATCGGCTCAAAACGCTTCTCCACATATTTCCTATGCGCCTTATTGGAGGTGTCCGTTTCTTTGGGTAGCCATTTTTTGAGTTTCTCCGGCAGGTTGTTCAGACCGTTTTGTGCCACCGCGCGGCTCAACTCCGACGGCACATTCGCCGCGTATACCCTTATCCCCTTCTCCCCACAAAAGTCTATTATCTCCTTAAAGAGCGCCCAGTTATAACCCCAGCGTTTCTTAAACTGCGTCGCCTTAAGCATTGTCTTCTCGTCTGTTTTACCTTTCAGATAGTCGTCTAACGCTTTCTGGTAGGGTTGTTGGAACCACTCAACGGCGACGACGACCTTTTTGCCCGCGGCGATGAGAGTCTTCAGCACCCACAACTGCATCGCGTGCGCCCCCACTGATGTGTGGAACTCCCCCACAAAGACCGCCTTTGCGGCGATAAGCCTTTTGCGCAGCGCGTCCACCTCGTTGACAAAGCGCTTCTCCTTTGCGTCCCAGAAAAGGGGGAGCACATCTTTGGGTAGAGGCGGCAGTTTCCCTGCCACCTTTGCAATGAGCAATGGAGTTGGTTTGAGTGCGCCGTAGTTTTTGTCCACCAGACGAAACGCGCAACCCCTGTGTCCTCCCTGCTTCAGAAAGAACAGATACTCTTTTCCGACCTTAAGATGATTTATCTTGTAGGCGGGATGGAAAGCAGTGTAGGAGAGGGTGATTGTCTGGTTTTCTGCAAGACCATTTGCGCCTTTTATGACCTTCTTGACCGTCACTGTTGCGCGGCGAATCATTCCCGGTCCTTGTCCTGCGTCAAGCATTTCGTCTTTTGTGACCTGCCCCAGAACGATGGCGTCGGCTTTTTCTTTGAGCGCTTTTAAGTCCTGCGCCGAAAGTTGTGTGGCAAAGACCACGCAAACAAGCCCGTAAAACAACGCTCTCATCGCGCACCTCCTTACAGATTTTTCTCATAAAGACGATATTTTTTGAAGAGTTTGCCGCCAACTGCTTCTATCGTCTGGCGCATTATCTTGTTGTCCTCCAGCACCCAACCCATTTCGCCTTCTGTGTAGCCCAACTCAACGCCGCGGCGGAAGGTCTCCGTATAGAACGCAGCGTCAATTCCACGCACACGAAACCGCTCCCGAACACCCATCGCCATTATCCGCACCCGCTTTATCTTGCGCTTGCCCAACATATAACGCAGCGCAAATCCCAACAGTCCTCCGCCGCGGTTCCTTATCTGCACCTCGTTTATGTTCGGAACCGTCAGCGAAAAACCTGCGGGCTCACCGTCGCGTTCCGCTATCAGAACGAGGTCGGGCTCAGCGATATGCCTCAGGTCCTGCGCCATATGGTCTATCTCCTCGTCTGTCATAGGCACAAAGCCCCAGTTGCGTTGCCAAGCGTCGTTATAGACCACTTTTATCTTTTCCAACTCGTCACGCAGGCGACGCATATTAACAGGGCGTATCTGGATACCAGCCCGTTTGCGCGCAATGTCTGCCACGCGAAACACCTTATCCGGCATCCTATCTGTATGGTAGATTATGTAGGAGACCAAATCTTTTGCTTTTCGGTAACCGCAGGACTCAATGATTCTGGCGTAGTATGGGGGATTGTAGGGCATCATAACTGTCGGTGGGGAGTCAAATCCTTCAATCAGAAGGGCACATTCGTCGTTAGTGGATGGGTTGACAGGACCCAAGGCGCTGTCGCAGCCTGCTTCTTTCAGCACCGCCTCGGCACACTCAAAGAGCGCCTGTGCTGTGTCTGTGTTGTCTTCGCATTCAAAGAACCCCCAAAAGCCTGTCTTATCGTTGTGGAACTGGTTGTGGCGACGGTTGACTATCGCCGCTATGCGTCCCACAGCCTGCCCGTTCCGCAACGCAACAAACGGTTTTATGAAACCGTGCTGCCAGAAGGGGTGTTTCTCCTTAAAGAACGCCGCCACTGTGGGCAGAAGCGGCGGCACCCAGTTGCTGTCGTTCTTATAAATCCGCCACGGCAGACGCAAAAACTTCTTAAACAGTCCTCCCTGCGCTTCAAGCACCTCAACAGCCACTTTGGCGCTCCTTAAATGTGTGTTGCGGCGTGGAGACGCTCTGCGTCCACGCCAAGTCGTGCAAGTTCGGCATTGAATTCGGCGATAATGCGTTCCACCGAGCCTGGTTCTGATAGATTTGCGGAGCCGATTTGGACGGCGACGGCGCCGGCGGCGATGAATTCCGCCGCATCACGACCGCAACTCACCCCGCCTGACGCTATTATCGGGCAGCCGAACCGCTTCCATAGCCGATACACAAGGCGCAAAACGATTGGGCGCACCGCCGCTCCGCTCAACCCCCCGAACACCCCCCCTAATGCCGGGCGCATATCCTCATCCAACACCAGCGCAGGAAAGGTGTTGGCTACCACAAGCCCATCTGCGCCTGCGTTCAGCGCCGCCTCCGCTGCGCCTTCTGTGTCTCCAAGCGGCGACAACTTCGCAAAAACCTTCTTAGTGTTAAGGACATCTTTTGCGCCCTTCACCGCCTCACTCACCGCATCCTTATCCTTACACAGCGGCTCACCCGATATGTTCGGGCAGGACAGATTCAACTCCACCGCGCTGAAGCGGTATCTCGCCTTTGCGAAATGGCGGCAGACAAACACAATCTCATCAGCGCTCTCACCGCCTGCTGAAAGCCATAACTGCACATCCTCGGGCAACCTGATTTTGGGTAGGTGCTCTTTTAAGAAAGCCTCAACGCCGGGGTTTTCAAGTCCTACGGAGTTGACGATGCCGCAGGGTGTTTCCCAGACGCGTGGTGGTGGGTTGCCGTCTCTTGCTGCAGGTGTTATGGTCTTTGCGACCACAGCACCGAAGAGATGCAGTTTCATAAGGGGAGGTGCGTCATATATCAATCCGCAGGTTCCGGATGCCGCGATGAAGGGGTTTTTTATCTTAAGCATTGTGACGACCTTAACGGGTTTGTGCTTTTTGGGCGAGGCGGAGTCGCAGAAGCGCTCGTTTTAGCGCAGCCTCTGCACGCACAGCGTCCACATCCTTGTTTCCCTCTTTTGCTTGTTGGAGACGCTTCTCCGCCCGCGCCTTTGCGTCCTCCGCTCTTCCTATATCTATCTCATCAGGCAACTCCGCCGCCTCCCCCAAAATCAGCACACTCTCAGGTGTCGTCTCCATCAGTCCTCTGTGAACCGCCACCACCACATCGCCTTTTGGTGTCCCGACGAGCCGCACCTCCTCTATCTCAAGCGGCATCACCGCGTTTATATGCCCCGGCAGAACCGAAAACTCCCCATCCGGCATCCACGCCACAACCGCGTTTGCCTCTGTTTCCAGCACCACCCTATCAGCGCTTAAAATCTTCACTTTCAGGTTAGCCATCTGCGCTACTCCGCAGCCGCTCCCGCACTCTTCAGTTTCTCTGCCTGCTCCCGCGCTTCATCCAGTGTCCCCACCATATAGAACGCCTGTTCAGGCATATCGTCACAGCGACCTTCAACAATCTCTTCAAACGCCCGCAAGGTATCCTCCAGTTTCACATATCTGCCCGCGCGCCCTGTGAAGGCTTCCGCCACATGGAAGGGCTGGCTCAAGAACTTCTGGATACGGCGCGCCCGCGCCACTATCAACTTGTCCTCGTCCGATAACTCCTCTATCCCCAATATCGCTATAATATCTTGCAGTTCCTTGTAACGCTGTAGGATTTGCTGAACGCGTCTGGCGATGCGGTAATGGCGTTCCCCCACAATGCGGGGGTCAAGAATCTTGCTTGTTGATTCAAGCGGGTCAACTGCGGGGTAAATACCTAACTCTGCTATCTGACGAGACAGAACGGTGGTGGCGTCAAGATGCGCAAATGTAGTAGCGGGTGCTGGGTCGGTTAAGTCGTCAGCCGGAACATAAATTGCCTGAATGGATGTGATGGAACCGCGTTTGGTGGTGACGATACGCTCCTGCAACTGCCCCATTTCGGTGCCGAGAGTTGGCTGATATCCGACCGCTGATGGCATGCGCCCAAGCAACGCGCTCACTTCTGAACCCGCCTGCACGAAACGGAATATGTTGTCAATAAAAAGCAGCACATCCTTGCTCTCCTCATCACGGAAGTATTCCGCAAGACAGAGTCCTGTCAGTCCGACCCGCAGGCGCGTTCCTGGCGGCTCATTCATCTGACCAAACACCATCGCTGTTTTGGATATGACGCCTGATTCTTTCATTTCAAGCCACAGTTCGTTGCCTTCGCGAGTGCGCTCACCGACCCCCGCGAATATGGACACACCTCCGTGCTCTATGGCGATATTGCGTATCAATTCCATAATGAGGACGGTTTTGCCAACTCCTGCGCCGCCAAACAGCCCCGTCTTCCCCCCCTTCATATACGGCGCCAGAAGGTCTATCACCTTTATCCCTGTCTCAAACATCTCAATCTTTGTCTCAATTTCCTGAAATGATGGTGGTGGGCGATGGATTGGGTATCGCTTCTTATGCGGTATGGGTCCCAACTCGTCAATCGGCTCGCCTATGACATTGAGCAGCCGTCCCAGTGTGCCGTCTCCGACAGGGACACTGACGGGGGCGCCTGTGTCAATCGCCTCGGTTCCGCGCACAAGTCCCTCTGTTGGCGCAAGGGCTATGCAGCGCGCAAGATGCTCACCCAAATGCTGCGCCACCTCGCAGACAAGGTCAATCCCACGCTCCTCGTCCTTTATCTTCACCGCGTTGTATATCGCCGGCAACTCCTCAAACTCAACATCCACAACAGGTCCCAGAACCTGACGCACCTTCCCTTTGTTCTGCTTCTGCTCCGCCATGCAAAAACGCCTCCCTACCGATGTAGCAGGATTATACCTTTACGCAAACGCGTATTTAAGCAAAACCGTTTTTGCTGGAACCGTCTGCGATGTTGGTCGTTATCTGCGTTGCTGTTTATTCGGCTATTCCCAAAACTTCCCGATAACCTACAAGGTCAAGGAAGC
>CAZPBO010000012.1:1491-16022 GCA_964584815.1 uncultured Planctomycetota bacterium | reverse complement strand
GCTGTTTATTCGGCTATTCCCAAAACTTCCCGATAACCTACAAGGTCAAGGAAGCCGTGTCCGCTGATGTTGAAAAGTATGACCTTTGATTCGCCGCGTTCTTTGCATTTGAGCGCCTCGTCAATGGCGCAAGCCACCGAATACGCCGATTCGGGTGCGGGGATATAGCCTTCAACGCGCGTGAAAAGCGCCGCTTTCTCAAAAACATATTTCTCATCAATTGGATAGGCAACGGTGTCCAGCATATTATGCTTTCGCAGAAGAGAGAGGATGGGTGCGGCGCCGTGGTAACGCAGACCGTCCCCACGCACAGGCGGTGGCTCTATTTGGTGACCAAGAGTATACATCTTCAGAAGCGGGGTTATCCCGGCGTGGTCGGCGAAGTCGTAGCGGTATTCGCCTTGCAGGTTTGGTGCTGATTCTGTTTGGGCGGCGATGAAGCGCACATCTTTCGGCGCTTCTTTGCGTAGAACCTGTCCGTAGAACGGCAGCGCCAACCCACCGAAATTTGACCCTCCGCCGAGACAGGATATCACAATATCAGGATACTCACCCACCTTCTCCATCTGCTTCAGCGTCTCAAGTCCGATTATCGTCTGATGCATCAGAACATGGTTTAAGACCGAACCGAGCGAGTAGACCGCCTTGGGGTCGTTGAGCGAATCCTCAAGTCCTTCTGATATCGCAATAGCAAGGGAGCCTGGGTGGTTGGGGTCTTTTTCGTAGATTTTGCGTCCTGCTTCGGTTCTGGTGGAGGGTGAGGCGTAAACATCACCACCGAACATACGCATCAGTGCAAGTCTATCCTTTTTCCAGTTGTAGACTGAGCGGACCCAATAGACGGTGCATTTGAGTCCTACAAGCGCGGCGGCGTAACAGACCGCTGTTCCCCACTGCCCCGCTGCTGTCTCCGTCGTCAGGCGCTCAAATCCCTCCTGCTTGGCGTAGAACGCCTGCGGAAGTGCCGTGTTCACTTTGTGGCTTCCTGTTGGGCTGTAGAACTCGGCTTTGTAAAACATTTTTGCTGGGGTGCCAAGCACCTCTTCAAGGTTTTTGGCGCGGTAAAGCGGACGCGGACGACCCGCGCGAACATACAGTTCCAGAACACCTTCTGGTATCTCAATCCATCTCTCCTCCGACATCTCCTGCTCAAGACAGGTCTTTATCATCATCTTCGGTAGATTCTCCAGTCGCGAAGGTCCCTCGTCGGGGTCCTTGGGTGGGGGAAACGGTTCCGGCAGGTCGGGGAGGATGTTGTACCACTGCCGCGGCATCTCATCAATGCTTAACTGAATCTGTCTCTTTTTCAAGTCCTCAAATCCCATCTTACCACTCCTTAAACGACCCCTAACAACTTTTTCGTGATTAAAACTGTTCCCGCCGCTTCAGTCAAGCAAAACCCTTGATGGTTGCATCTTTGTTCATAATATTTGCGGTTAGGAGGTGAGTGTATGCATATTGTTGTGGTTGTTGTCAAGGACAGATACGGGAGATGGGCGGGTTTTACGGACGCTCTTCAGGCGGCGGGACACAGGGTGGAGTTTGTGCGGCTGGAAGCATCTTTTGAAAATGGGCAGTTTCTGGCGCCAGAGGATGTGTTTGCACGGCGCTGCGATGTTCTCTTCTGTGTTTCTGAAGTTGCTGGGCGGGCAGCACCTTCCGCGACGAATGCGCTGACTGTCTTTTGGGTTGAGCGTTCCACCGGTTTTGGCGGCATGTCGCTTGAGGACTTTGTGGTTGTTTCCCCGTTTTCGGATGTGGTTATGTCGGCGGGCGGAGCCAAGCGCGCCTTTTTGTGGCTTACTCCGCCGTCCCGCAGCATTGCGCCGCCTTCCCGAAGCGGTGGAGGTGTTGCGGTCGTTGGGGCGTGGCATCCTGTGCGGGAGCAGGTGGTGAGGGCGTTGGCGGAGAATGGAATTGGTGTGCGTGGTGTGGGGGCGGGGTGGAGCAGGGCGCGGCTGAAGCGGAGTCTTTATAGGGCGACACGCAGGTATGAGGATATGCTGGCAGAAGTCGCGAAAGCCGATGTTGTTGTGTATCCTCTGTGCCAGGGTTTGGATGGGTTGCTTTCGGACTGTCTCCATATGGGCAAATGTGTTGTGTTAGAGCCGTTTGAGGGCGTTGACCTTCTTGGTGATGGGGTTTGTGTGGGGTTGGATGTGGTGGTAGAGGCGGCAAGGCTGGCGGGGTTTGATTTGGGGAGGCGGCGATATGAGGGTGGTGCGGCGGAGGTGGTGCGCCGTTTTGCGCCACAGCGCCTTATTCAGGCGCTCCTTGAGGCTTGACGCAGCGTGGTGAGCAGGCGGCGCATATCTTTCGGCAACGGCGCTTCTATCTCAAGCCGTTTTCCTGTTATGGGATGATTGAGGATTAGGCGGTGAGCGTGGAGTGCTTGCCGTTCTGTGATGACCTCTTCAGGTGGGGCAAGTCCCAAATCGCCGCGGCGCAGTTTCGTCCTTACCCCGTATATCTCATCGCACACAACGGGATGCCCGATATGCGCCAGATGGATGCGGATTTGATGTGTGCGTCCTGTTCTTAAGTCGCACTCAACGAGGCTGAAATCTGCGCGGTTCTGGCAAACAAAGCGCTCAACCACCCGATATAGCGTCAGTGATGGATAGCCGTGAGGGGTGACTTCCATTTTGAGGCGTGGGGCGCCGACAATCGGCGCTATCGCTGCATCAATTTTTCCTTCCTGCGGCTCTGGTGTTCCCTCAACCACAGCCAGATAGAACTTTGTGACCTCATCTTTTTCAAAGGCTTCCTGCAGGGCACGGCGCGCCTCAAGCGTCTTCGCCACCACCAGCACACCGCTTGTATGCAGGTCAAGCCTGTGGCACAGGTGTGGTTTTTTCTCTTTTGTCAGTTCACCGCGGTCCTTCATTCGCTTAAACAGAACATTTAAGACGGTGCCGAAGATGTGGCGTCCTGTGGGATGGCACATAACCCCGGCAGGTTTGTTGACGACCCAGATATGCTCGTCTTCATAAAGCGTCTCCACAGGGATTTTGTCAAGGTCAACATCTGGCACATCAAGCAGAACCACCACCTCATCACCCTCTTTGAGAGTCTGGCTTGGTTTTGCAGGTCTCCCATTGAGGAGGACCTCACCGCGTTCAATCTTTTTCTGAATTTCGCTGCGGCTACGCCAGTGGAGTTTGAAGCGGAGGAACTTATCAAGGCGTCTGCCATCATAAAGCAGGTCCACAACAAACCGTTTCTGATGTTCGGGCTGGCTCATATCACGCATATATTTTTCTCCGCTTTTTAAGTAGAATAGCGATTGAAACCGCGTATGGCAAGGCGCAAATATGGGATTGATACTTGTCGTGGCGTTTGATGGTGTTACAATCAGGTCGTCATCTGCAGTGAGGTGTTCAGCGTGGATAAGTGGGGGTTGTTGAGGAAGGCGCAAGAAGAGGCGCTTGGTGGTGGTGTGAGTCGTGAGGTTGCGGAGGAATTGGTGGGGCTTGGTGTTGAGTGGACGCCGCTTTTATGTGGGGTGGCGCATTATGTGCGTAGCCGCATGTGCAGAGGTGTAGATTTATGCTGGCTTTTGAACGCGAAGAGCGGTTTGTGTGGGGAGAACTGCGCGTTCTGTGCACAGTCGCGTCATCACAGGACGGATGTGCGTAGATGGGAGTTGGTGCGCGAGGATGTGATAGTGGAGGCGGCGCGTGAGGCTGCTGCGGCGGGCGCGCATCGCTTCTGCGTCGTCACAAGCGGACGGAGACTTTCCGATGAGGAGTTTGAACGGGTGGTTTCGGCGGTTCGCCGTATCAGAGAAGCGTTTCCTGAATTGGCGCTTGACTGTAGTCTTGGTGATTTGACTCCCGAACGCGCCGCTGCTCTTAAGCAAGCCGGCTGCTCCCGTTACAACCACAATCTGGAGACATCCCCCAAATTCTATCCCAGAATCTGCACCACCCACTCCTTCTCTGTTCGCGTGGAGAACGCAAGATGTGTTAAATCGGCGGGTATGGAGTTGTGCAGCGGCGGAATAGTGGGTATGGGTGAGGGATGGGGCGATAGGTTGGATATGGCGTATTTGCTGCGAGAGTTGGGTGCCGACTGCATTCCGATAAACATTCTGATACCGCATAAAGGGACGCCGCTTGAAGGGGCGCGTTCTCTGTCGGTGGAGGAGGCGTTGAAGACTGTGGCGCTGTTTCGGTTGATAAACCCAAGTGCGACGATAAAGGTGGCGGGTGGCAGGGAGCAGAAATTGCGCGATTTTCAAGGGATGGCGCTTGCCAGCGGTGCCAACGGTATCATAATCGGCGGATATCTGACTGTTAGCGGGCGCCAACTCAAAACCGATATGGAGATGATTAAAGATGCGGCAACTTTTCTCCCCAGATGAGATGCGGGTCGTGGAGCAGATAAAGGAGTGGAAAAGACGGCGCAACGCCATTATCGTTGCCCACAACTACCAGCGTCCTCTGATTCAGGAGATTGCTGATTACTGTGGGGACAGTCTGGAGTTGGCGTTGAAGGTGGCGCAGACCGAGGCGGATGTGGTGGTTTTCTGCGGGGTGGACTTTATGGCGGAGACAGCCGCGCTTTTATGCCCTGACAAAACAGTGCTGATACCCGATAAGCACGCGGTCTGTCCGATGGCGGCGATGGCGACCCCTGACGCTGTTTTGGAGATGAAAAAGCGCCATCCAGACGCGGTGGTTGTGACATATGTCAATTCAAGCGCGGCGGTCAAAGCGGTCTCCGACATCTGCTGCACATCCGCAAACGCCGAAAAAATAGTTGCCTCCTTAAATAAACCAGTGATATTCGTTCCCGACAGGTATCTGGGAACTTGGTGTGCGCAGAAGTTGAAGAGGCAGGATGTGATTTTGTGGGACGGTTTCTGTCCTACCCACACCGCGATAAGCGCATCAGACATACAGAAGATGCGCGGTGAGTATCCTGGTGCTGACATTTTCGTGCATCCTGAATGCCGTCCAGAGGTGACGGCATTGGCGGATGCGGTGCTGTCCACAGGCGGTATGGTGAAGGCGGCGTCAGAAAGTGATGCGGTGGACTTCATAATTGCGACGGAGGTGGGGCTTCTGGCGCGTCTGCGGCGGGAGAACCCCACCAAGCGGTTCTTCCCCGCTTTGGGGCACGCGGTTTGTCCCTCAATGAAAGCGGTGACGCTTGACAGGTTACTTGAAGCGCTGAAAGAGATGCGTTATGAGGTGAGGGTGGAGGGTGAAGTGGCGGACAATGCGCGTCGGGCGGTTCAGCGGATGCTGGATTGGAGGCGCAGCGATGATAAAAGTGATTCTGGCAAAACCGGGTCTTGATGGTCACAACAGGGGTGTTCAGGTGGTGGCGCGTGCGCTGCGTGATGCGGGTATGGAGGTTGTTTATCTTGGTATCCGCAAAACGCCTTCAGAAATTGCGAAAGCCGTGGTGGAAGAGGATGCGGATGTGGTGGGGCTTTCTTGCCTATCGGGTGCCCATCTGGCGCTCTTCCCGAAAGTGGCGGAAGAGGTTCGCAAAAAGGCGGGGAAGGAGATTCTGTTTGTCTGTGGCGGAATCATACCCGAGCGTGACAGGGAAGCGCTGCGCAAAGCAGGCTTTAAGGGCGTCTTTACCCCAGGAACATCTCTTGGTGAGATAGTCAATTTCATAAAGGAGAATGTGAGGAGGGGAGAAGGTGCTTGAGGTGGTTGACCACATAGGGATAGCGGTGGAGTCGCTGCAGGAAGCGCGAAAGGTTTTTGATAAATTGTTTGGGGAGCCGTCAGGTTTTGAGGAGGTGGCGGAGCAGAAAGTGCGTGTTTGCTTTTATGATGTTGGCGGTGTTCGGGTGGAGTTGCTGGAGCCGACATCGGAGGATTCGGCGGTGGCGAAGTTTCTTGCCAAACGCGGGCAGGGCGTGCACCATATTGCCTTCGGTGTGCGCGATATTGAGAGCGCCCTGACCACTCTGGCTCACCAAGGTGTCAGTCTGATAGACGAAAAGCCCCGCGAAGGTGCCGGAGGAAAACTTGTTGCTTTCCTGCATCCTTCCTCCACAGGGCGTGTTCTGATTGAGGTTTGCCAGAAGGAGTGAGCGTTGCTGGCGCTCTCTTTTGACAAAATTTATATTACAGGCGGGGTGCTTTTCATACTGCTTTATGCAATTGTCTTTCACGAGGTGGGACACGCATTAGTGGCGAACTGGATGGGAGACCCCACCGCCAAAAATGCCGGCAGAATCTCCCTTAATCCGATAGTCCACCTTGACCCTTTCGGCAGTATTCTTGTGCCGATAATCACATATCTTGTGATGAAAGCGCCGTTTGGTTGGGCAAAGCCTGTTCCCGTCAATCCGTTCAACTACCGCCATTATGTGCGCGGCGATATTTTGGTCTCGCTTGCCGGCGTTGCGGCAAATTTCTTGTTCGCGGTTGTTCTGGCGCTGCTTCTCCATCTTGCCCGTCCCAACAGCCTCAACCATACCTTGCTGCTGACGGGCATCGTCGTCAATTCTGTGCTTGTGTTCTTCAACCTTCTGCCGATACCGCCGCTTGACGGCAGCCACATATTTCAGTATCTTCTGCCGCGTCATCTGCGGGCACAGTATATGAGCATCGCGCCGTTCGGCTTCTTTATTCTTGTGATTCTGCTTATCGGTTTGGGCAGGGCTTTTCAGGGCATAAACTTCTTTGCGCCTGTGGACTACATTGCAAAGGCGGCGATGTTTCTGGCGGGGCACGGCTGGGTCAGTTTTGTTTGGTAGGAGGCGTTGTGTGAAGCGTCTGCTTTCGGGAATGCGTCCCACAGGTTGTATGCATATAGGCAACTATGTGGGGGCGCTCCGTAACTGGGTCGCGCTTCAAGAAAAATACGACTGCTTCTATATGGTCGCCGACTGGCACGCGCTTATGAGCGAATACAACCACCCCGCGGCGGTGAAGGAGAACACCTATGTTGTGGTGGCGGAATGGCTTGCCTGCGGACTTGACCCGAAACGCTGCGTTCTGTTTCGTCACTCCGATGTGCCGCAGCATCTTGAGTTGATGATGGTATTCGGCAACCTGATAAAGTTGGGCAGGCTTTACAGATGCCCCACATATAAAGAGCGCCTGCGACAGCCCGACGGCGCCAACCTGACAAACTACACATTTCTGGGATATCCTGTGCTTCAGGCTGCCGACATTCTGATATACCGTGCTGCGGTTGTGCCCGTTGGTGAGGACCAACTGCCCCACCTTGAGATAACACGCGAGTTGGCACGCCGTTTCAACGCACTTTATTCGGAGGTCTTTCCCGAGCCGGAGGCGCTGCTGACGCCTGTTCCGCGCTTGGGCGGGCTTGACGGACGCAAGATGTCAAAGACCTACAACAACACAATTAACTTGGCGGATGAGCCTGACAAGATAAGGAATAAAGTGATGGCGGCGCTGACCGACATAAAACGCGCCCGCAGAAAAGACCCAGGACATCCTGATGAGTGTAACCTGTTTCCGTGGTGGCAGGCTATGTTTTCGGATGAGGCGGAGAAAATCCGTCCACAATGCGAGGCGGCGCAGATAGGTTGCGTTGACTGCAAAAGAAACCTCGCCGAAAAACTGGTCGCCTTCCTTGAGCCTATCCGTCAGAGGCGCGAACGCCTCCTGCGTAGCAGAAGCAGTATTGACGAAATATTAGTTGAGGGGGCGAAGAAAGCGAAGGAGGTGGCGGAGGAGACAATGCGACTTGTGAGGGAGGCGATGGGGCTTTGAGCCGTGTTTCGGTCTCTGTCTTTAACGGACCGCTTGATTTACTGCTTCTGCTAGCCCGCCGGCTGGAAGTGGACGCATTAGAGGTGGATGTGTCGCGTGTGGCGGAGCAGGTGGCAGAAGGCGTTGATGATGACCTGTCGGAGGCGGGCAAGGCACTGCGCCAGACGGCGGCGCTCATAAACCTTAAAACAGGGCTCTTATACCGCGGACCGAGAACGACATTGCCCGATTTCGTTGACCCCGCCGCGGAGATGACTTGCGCACTGGAAGAGTTCCGCCTTATGCAGGAGAGAACGCTCATCATTGGGCGTCTTATGGAGAAAGCCGCAAAACGCCATTGTAGAGGAGCAGTCCGCCCCCAAGAGTTTGACCTTGCGGAGTTGGGGATGTTTGATTTGGCGGCGCAATACGCACGCTTTCTTAAGGAGACTCAGACCGCCGATATAGTTAATGTGGAAGGTGAGCAGCGCAGTGTGGAGGAGTTCCTTGCCGACCTTCTGCCGCGGGTTGAGGGCAGGGTGGTGCTGCAGGCGTTTTTGGAAGGAAGACCGCAAATAGAGCAGGTTGGTTATTTCCTCGCTACTCTGGAAGGGTGCCTTCAGGGGCTCATAAAGGCTTTGCAGTCGGAGCCGTATAGCGCTATTTTTTTGGAGCGCTGCCGCGAACGGGAGTGCGCCGCATGAGATACGCCGATTTGTCAAAGCGGTTTGATGTGTCGCTGTTATGTCTTCTGCCCCTTGCGGCGGTCTATATGGTGAGCGTCTTTTTCCTGCGGGCGGCGCCTCCTAACGGAGCAGATTTTCTGACCCCAATTCTGTGGCGACTTGGCGGCAAAGTTGCTCTTCTCATCTTTGCCCTTGTTGTCGCTATATGCGCGTTGGTTCTCTTTCTGCGTCTGCGCAAAGTCGGTTTCAGGCTTTCTGTGGTTGTGTGCGTCGCCGCAGAAGGGCTGATATATGCAGGCGTTATGGCGGTTGTGCTTGTCTTCATCATTCGTTATGCGCTACCCACATCGCTTACTGCGGCACCTGCAGGTGTGGTGGCGGTTTCTGCCGGCGCAGGCTTATGGGAAGAGTTGCTCTTTCGCGCGCTGCTTTTTTGGGGGTTTTATAGGTTGCTTTCAGCGCAGGGAAGCAGAGACAGGAATGCCGCGGCGTTTGTGTGCGCACTTCTTGTCTCATCGGCGCTCTTCTCCGCCGCCCATTTCTTCTGCGAACCTCCAACTTGGAGCGCTTTTCTGTATCGCCTCTGCGCAGGCGCACTCCTCTGCGGTCTTTATGCCTTGAGGGGACTCGCGGTATGCGGCTTCTGCCATTTCTCATTTGATATGATGGTGCTTTTCGGGCGTTAGGCAGACTCTATCTTCTCCTTGGCTGCTGAAATGTAGATTTCATACAACTCATCCCCTACCTTCTGCCTGATTTCGTCCAGAAAAGAATCTATCTTCGGGATGAGTTCGGAGATTCCTGCGGTGTCGGCGATGTAGCGGGCAAGATATGCGTTGTAGACAGCCTCATCGTAGTTTATGTTCTCGCGTCCGACAACGGCGAGGTTGAAAAGGGCGGCTACTTGCAGAACAGGGATGTTTGTCTGGAGCGCTTTCTGATAGGCTTCGTTGAGATTGTATGCCGCAGGTCCTTCCTCTCCGCCGATGTGCTGCAAAATTCCAAGTAGAATATGGCAGTAGGCGGAACAGACATCGTCACCTTCCGCTTCTTTAAGAAGAGTTGTCAGATTCTCACGCGCCTGGCGGTATTTGCCTAACCGCATTTGCACCAACGCCAGAACGATTTGTGTCTCCCATTTCAGTTCCTCCAGCCGCACCTGCCCAGCCAAAATCGCCCCCTTCTGCAGTATCTCCTCCGCCTTTTCCAACTCCCCTAACGCGTCGTAGACCTCACCCAGTCCCAAATGAATTGCCACAAGCAGTTGCGGGTCTTTTGCTTGGGTGTTGAAGCGTAGCGCTTCCCTGAAGGCGTTGAGCGCCTCAAACGCTCTGCCCTGCATCAGCAGCGCTTGCCCAAGTTTCGCGAATACGAACGCTTGTAGCACATCAATTTTATCGCGGTGCTCGGCAAGTAGTTCTTGAAATACCTCAAGTGCTTCGGTGGGACGGTCAAGTTTCAGGAGGCAGTCGCCGTAAAGCGCTTTTGCGGCACGGATACCGTCTGTGTCGTGCTCATCGGCGAACGCTTCGGCGGCATCGCTTGCCACATCAAGCGCCTCCTTGTGCCGCCCTTGACCGTGATAGTGGTGAGCAAGAGAGAGCAATAACCTTGCCCTGTCAAGTCCCGTAGACGATTCTGAACGCTGCTTTAAGGTGTGTTCTTTGCGTTGAGCGACTTCCTCATCTGATGGTTTGGGCAGGAGCGGTTCGGATGTGAGGATGAAGGAGACGGGTGCGGCGAATGCAACATTGCCTTCAGCCACAAGGGCGCTCCTCCCAGCAAAGACCGCAGCGTCCAGCCGTGCACCCCTCATCATTGATTCAAGGAACGCTTCAATGCCGCGTATCTCCAACTCATCCGTTAGGCAGAAGCGACTGCAGAGCGCCGCCGGTAAGCCTTGTGCTACCAACTCCCAGCACGCGTCTACAAATGTTGTCTGGTCGCCTGTAGGAGAGGAGAACACCACACAACGGGTGTGGGAGCAAGACAGAACAGTTCCTGTCAGTTTGCTGGATGTGAGCATATCCGATATGGAGAGCAACACTCCGCCGCCTGCACTAACCGCAACTATCACCACAATATGGGGCAGATATCCGCTTGTGTGTTTGGCGAGGTCTTGCGCGCTTTCAAGGGTGACGGCGAGCATGTCAGTTGTGCCTTCGTCGTGGAAGCGCGTCAACATAGAGTAGAGCGCATTGGCGCGGCGTTCCACCGCTACAGCGGGACGCCGTTCAGGTGGCACCAGCGCCGCAACCATCACTCGCGGCGTCTCCTCCAACCTACTCAACCGCACATCGCCTTTCTCGCCCACCCCACGATTTATCAAAAACTGTCCTGTCACCGCCAGAAAGTTGTTGCCATCGTGCAGCGCCTCCCACGGCAGAAGCGCCAGCCTCCTATCGTGCGTTACCACCCTTAAACTCACTATCCCCCCCACATCCAGTATCCGCGAAAACTCCCTCCATATCGGTCCACGCAGAACAGCGTCAAACAACCTCTGTCCTATCTGTTTCAGGCTTTCAAGGACACTTGGGGGAACATCTTCTCCTACTTCGCGTGGCAGGAATCGTTCGGCTCTTTCCATCTCTTCAAAGGCGCGGAATTCACCGTCCGCTATCACCCGTCCTGTCTCGCCCAGAAGGCGATACGCAAAGAACGGTCTTTGCACCTCCACTTGCAGAGTGTAGTTGTAGAAGACGCTACTTACCTGCGCCACGGATGACCTCCAAGAGCGTTTCAATGCCCTCCTTTGCCGCGACCTGCCGCACCACCCTACCTTTTGCGAAGACCGCTGCCTTCCTGCCGCTGAACGCCACACCGAAGTCCGCGTCCGCCGCCTCCTGTGGTCCGTTCACCACGCATCCCATCACCGCTACCGTTATGTCGTTTTGCCCCACTCCGTCAAGCGCAGCCCTCACCTCCGCCACCTTCTCTGCAAGGTTAACACGACATCTTGTGCAGGTGGGGCAGGCGATAACTCTTGCCCCGAACCGCCTTGCGCCGACCGCAGATAGTATTGCTTTAACCGCTTCCACCTCGCTGACCGAGTCGCCACAGAGAGAGACGCGCACCCCATCGCCGATGCCGCGCATCAGAAGGGTTCCCACCGCAACAGCGGAGCGGCACAGCGCCTCCTCTCCCGTGCCCGTTGCGGTTATCCCTATATGCAATGGATAGTTCGTGGAACGCGCAATGCGTGTGTTGGCGGCTATCGTCTCTTTAATGTCGCTTGACTTTGCGCCCAGTATCAACGCCCCCACGCCGCGTTCTTTAAGTTTTTCCGCCGCCTCAAGCACCACATCCACAAGACGCCTCACCCTCCTCTTAAACCCCATCCCTACAACATTGCAGGAGCCGCTGTTTGAGCCTATCCGCACCGCGGTCCCTTGCTCTGCCGCCAAAGACGCAAAACGCTCAAATCCCCTCCCTTCAAGCGCCATATTGCCAGGGTTAATACGCACCGCTTCTGCACCACCTTCAACTAACCAGCAGGCAAGTCGCCACGAGAAATGGATATCCGCCATCAGCGCGACCGAGCATTCCTCCTGCAGAGTCAGGAAGCGCTCCGCTTGTCTTTTTGTGTTGACGGCAACCCGCACAAGTTCCGCCCCCGCCGCCGCCAAAACCTCTATCTCCTCCCTTATCGCTTCATATGGTCTCTTCGCCATCGCCTCCACCACAATCGGTGCATCCCCACCGAACCTAAGCCCCCCTATACGCACTTGAAGACTTTTGCGCCTTCTCACTTCTTTAACTCCGCCAGCAGTTTCTTGAGCAATTTTTCCGCTTGGCTGCCCTTTTCCACAGAAGAGAGCGCCTTCTCCACCACATCGCGTGCCTCGCCTTTCCGTTTCTGCTTCAACAGTATTTTTACCAACTCATACACCGCGGGCACATAGGCGGGGTCGTCTTTCAGAATCTGACGCAGCAGTTTTTCGGCTTCACGGAGGTCGCGTTCTGATTTTGTCCTCGCGAGTGCCGTTGCGAGGCTGTATATGGTGGCGCGGGAATGCTCGCCCGCCTCGTATGCGCGCCGTAACTTCTCCGCCGCCTTCTTGAACTTCCCCAATGCAAGCAGTGCCATCCCCTCATAGCCGACTCCCTTGGGGTTGTTGGGCTGTTTCTTTTGCATCTTTTTTGCCAGAGCGAGCGCCTGGCGAAACCGCTTCAGGCGCAGAAGGCACTGCTCGCGCAGGTCAAGCGCTATAGGGTCATCCAGGTCGTCAAGCGCCTTTAACGCCTCGCCAAACTTTCCAAGGAGGAAGTAGGATGCACCGACGGTGCGCCGCGCGTCCGCTACATCCGCCACCACAAGCACCTCAAGCACCTTCACAGCCCGTTTCAGAAGCCGCGCTTGATAGTATAGAACCCCCAGATGGAGCCGCGCCTTGTCGTGATAGCGCCATCTATCCAGAGCATCCTTAAACGCCGTTATCGCTTCCGCCAACTCCCTTGCCGTCGCCTTTACCGCCTCCTTGTGGCTTTTGCCACTCTTTCTTAACGCCTCGTATTTGCCACGCCACTCCTTCTCCAACATTGAACCCTTCTTGTAGAGTTTCTCCGCCGCTTCCATATCTTCCGGGTCTGCCCTTGTTAAGTCGCGGATGAGCGCCTCAAGCCTCACCTTCCACGCCTGCTCCTTCTCTTTCTTAAGAAGCCTTTTCGCCACCCATACCGCATCCTCCTTCTCTTTTAGTTTGGCAAGGACAGAATCGTCTCCAGCCGCGAATGCCCGCACAAAGTCTTCTGTCGTTTTTGGTTTCTTCTTCTGCGGGGGCGGTGCGGCTTCCTCCCCTCTCACTACCTTCTCTATGTTCTCCTTGTAGATTGTGACCTTGCCGTATTTGGTTTTCAGGACAACTTTTTCGTCATCCTCATACACCACCTTGCCTTTCAGAACACGACCGTCTTTTAGGTGGATTTGGTCTGCGTAGGCGATGCAGACCGCAACGACAAGCAGAGCGACCACCAAGAGTCTCATCACGGTTCCTCCACACGGACGGTTGGGGCAGCGTGTGGTCTTTTGCGGCGCAGGAGTTGCGGTAGTTTGAAGACAACCAAAGCGGCAACGAAGACCCAGAAAGCGAAACCGCACGCCGCCGCCATAAATGAGTCAAGTTTCTGCGGGATGATGGAATGAGGGCGCAACGCAAACCCTATCCAAGAGAGCCCCCAGACCAGAAGTCCCACCACAACGAAACCTGCGATTATATGGCGCCCTGACCCTTTGGGCGGCACCGACGCCACCACAAGCGAGACCACCACCCAGACGATAAGCAGTGTTGCGGGATTGCCGCTGTCAGCAAGACGGGCAAACCCATCCCATATCTTCTGCAGAGAACCGCTGATGACATCGGTGAGAGTGTGCCCGAAGCGCCATATTGCGGCGGCGGGAAGCGCATAGTCTTTGGGCGGATTAATAGAGGAATGCTCCACCGTCACGCCAAACAGCCATAAAATGACGGCAAGTGCCACAAACTGCGCCAGAAAAGGTCCGAAATTGAGCGCCCATTTCTTGCTTGGCGGCAAGTCGTGCAACTGACGCGTTGTTTTGCCCTCCAAAACTCCCGCCTTTTCCTTCTTTATCCTGAAAACCTCGCAAACGAGCAACTGCAAACCCGCAAGGAGCAGATGCCCCGGAACGAAGAGCGCCCGTAACGCGCGTGACTGCCGTCTGTCCCCCAGAATGTGACCTGTCGCTATTACAAGCGCCGCAAAACCGACCACCCATACAATATGGTATCCCGGCATCCTCTTCTCCTTAATGACCGCTTTTGTTCTCTGACATATGGGAATTATGCTGTTGCGGCTGTGAAAAAGCAAGTCAAACTGTTTGTGCAAACTTTTTGAAAAGGGCTTGACAACGAACGCAGGATTGCTATTAAAGGATATTGGAAGGTCTGGTGCCAATACCACGGGGGAAACACCCGGTTCCATTCCGAACCCGGAAGTTAAGCCCCGTGGGCCGATGATACTGGGTCCTTGTGACTCGGGAAAGTAGGTAGTGCCAGGCTTTCCTTGGACTGCGGGGTGGAGCAGTTGGTAGCTCGCCGGGCTCATAACCCGGAGGTCGCAGGTTCGAATCCTGCCCCCGCTATTTTTGTTGATTACCACGCCAACTCAAGTCTATCCCAAGCCTCGTTTGACG
>CAZPBO010000012.1:0-1391 GCA_964584815.1 uncultured Planctomycetota bacterium | reverse complement strand
ACATAAAAGCGAATCACTTAAGATAATCACAACTGCACTGCCTGACGCTTATGAGGGTGTATCATACAGTTACACGGTTAGCGCGACAGGAGGCAATGTGGCAAACTACACCTGGAGCATAGGCGGACAACCCTCGTGGTTGTCTATCAACTCTTCAACAGGGGAGTTGAGCGGCACACCACCTGCCAATTCTGCCGGCACACACACCTTCACAGTGACAGTAGATGATGGGCAGCAGACGGCGAGTAAGCAGTTTGATTTGACAGTTAATCCAGCACCGACTACACCGAAGGCAGATTTTGAGGCGAACCCAACATATGGCACAGCATCGCTCGCTGTCAACTTCACCGACAAATCCGCGGGCACAATCACGCAGTGGGAATGGGACTTTGATAACGATGGCATAACCGATTCAACCGACCAGAATCCAAGTTGGACATACAACGACCCCGGCTGGTATACGGTGAAATTGACGGTTACAGGTCCTGCGGGTTCTGACACGCTTGTTAAGGAGAAGTATATTCTGGTTGCGGACGATGTTTACTATGTGGACGAGGTGAATGGTGACGACACAAAAAGTGGCACAGACTGGAGCAATGCGTGGAAGACGATAGGATATGCACTCTCGCAGGCGGGAGATTACGATTTGGTTCTGGTAGCGGATGCGACATACAACGAGACAGACCTTAATTTCAACGGTAAGAAGATTTATCTTAAGGGTGTTGATTACCATTCTGGCGGTTTGACACAACCTGTTATAGATTGCCAGAACAACGGGAGAGCGTTCTCTTTCGGTTCAGGCGAAACAGAAGATTCTGTAATAGACAGCTTCGTTATCCAAAACGGTAAAGTAGAAGATTCTTATGGCGGTGCTGTCATTTGTGCGAACGACTCCTCACCGACCATTACGAACTGCGTTTTTCAGAACAACAGGACGGTGGATGTGAACGGGACATACGCAGAGCAAGGCGGCGCGATTTACTGTTCCTTCAGTAATCCGAGCATAACCGACTGCACATTCAGCGGCAACAGTTCGGACTATGAAGGTGGCGCGATTTCCTGCCGCAACTCCAATGGTCTGACAATAGAAAATTGCATATTCAGTGGTAACAACGCGCGTTATGGCGGCGCGATTTACTGTTCCTCCAGTAGTCCGAGCATAACCAACTGCACATTCAGCGGCAACAGCGTTTCCTGGTTTGGCGGTGCGATTCACTGCTACCACAGCAGTCCAGTCCTGACCAACTGCATATTCAGCGGCAACAGCGCAGACTATTATGGCGGCGCGCTTTCTTGCGAAGGCTCCAGCGACCTGAGCGTTATCAACTGCACATTCAGCGGCAACAGCGTGGACGCGTATGGTGGCGCGATTTACTGCGACGACTCCAGCA
>CAZPBO010000011.1:37227-41343 GCA_964584815.1 uncultured Planctomycetota bacterium | reverse complement strand
CAAAAAAGCGTATCTGTTCTTGCGTGCGCTTACGGAGAGGTATAATGTAGGGCTGTTTTGGGGGTGATGTTATGTATCCGCCGCGGTTGCGTCAACTGATAAAAGTGGTGGAGAGGACGCGCCAAAAACGACTTGAGCAGCCGATGCTGCCGCCCTTCTCCGCCGAGGAGAAAGCGTCCCTTCTTCAGAAATTCCATCCCGACTACAGGGAGGGAAGTCAGCGGCAGTTGAGGGTTGGACCAAGTAAAGGGCAGGAAACGCCGCACGAGTTTGCCGACCTTTTTGAGGCGTATGCGCTGGTGGAACCTGATAAATACAAGGTTGAGAAGATTGACTACGATGTGGATGTTCTGGTAGTTGGCGGTGGTGGGGGAGGAGTTGCGGCGGCGTTATCGGCGCACGAAAGCGGTGCCAAGGTGCTGCTTGCGACGAAACTGCGTCTTGGTGATGCCAACACGATGATGGCTCAAGGCGGCATTCAGGCAGCCGACAGACCGCAGGACTCCCCTGTGCGCCATTATCTTGATGTGCTGGGCGGCGGAAGATTTAAGAATGTGCCGGAGTTGGCGCGGGCGCTGGTTATGGATGCGCCTGCAATCATCGCGTGGCTGGAAGATTTGGGGACGATGTTTGACAAAAAAGAAGACGGCGAGATGGTTGAGATACACGGGGGTGGGACGAGCATTAAACGGATGCATTCGGCACGCGACTACACAGGTGCGGAAATTATGCGCACTCTTCGCGATGAGTTGATAAACCGTGGGATTGCTTATGTGGAGTTTTTCAGCGCTGTGGAGTTGTTCACCGATGGTGAGCGTGTGACAGGCGCGCTGCTTTATAATATGGAAACGGGAGAGTTTCTCAATGTGCGCGCAAAATGTGTAATTTTGGCAACAGGCGGCTCAGGACGCCTCCATGTGCAGGGTTTTCCCACAACCAACCATTATGGCGCCACAGCAGACGGTCTTGTTCTGGCATATCGGGTGGGCGTTCCTCTGCGTTTTATGGACACGATACAGTATCATCCGACAGGTGCGGCTTTCCCGGAGCAGATTCTTGGTCAGTTGGTGACGGAGAAGGTGCGTGGTCTTGGGGCGCATCTTGTGAATGTGGAGGGGGAGCGGTTTGTGCGGGAGTTGGAGACGCGTGATGCGGTTGCAGCCGCAATCATACGCGAATGTAAAGAGCGCAAAAAAGGCGTCACCACGCCCACAGGACAACCTTGCGTCTGGCTGGACAGCCCCGTCATTGAGTTGGTGCGTGGCAAAGGCACGATAAGGAAGGCGCTGCCTGCGATGTTCCGCCAGTATGAGCGTTTCGGTATTTATATGGACAAGGAGCCGATATTGATTTATCCGACGCAGCATTATCAGAACGGTGGGATTGCGATAGACGAGTTTGGGCAAACACCTGTTGAAGGTTTGTTTGCGGCGGGTGAGGTGACAGGCGGCGTTCACGGACGCAACCGCCTTATGGGCAACTCGCTGCTTGACATATTGGTGTTCGGAAGACGCTCAGGCAGAAAGGCTGCTGAAGTCGCAAAAACGCTTCAGCCTGGCGAGTTGACATTAGAGCATATCAGAAGGTATCATAAGGAGTTGGAGGAGGCGGACATAGCGCGCGAGCGTTTTGCGCCGATGCTTCTGCCTGATTATCGTCCCGAGCATCTGCGCGCAAAACCCCAACCACTCGTGTAGCAACAAAAGACTGATAAGAAAACAAGAAATGCGCAAGAAAGAGCCTGCCGTATTGCGCGGCAGGCTCTCCTTTACTTGTCCTAAGTTTACTTGTTCTGACTATTTATAACCCAGCATTATGACCCAATACCAGTTGTTGTTGGAACCTTTGGGGTCAAAATAGCAACCCGCGCCGAAATACTCATACTGCGGGTCCATCATCTTGTTCCAGATACCCTGCCCCCATTGCTTGAGATAATCAACCACCTTTTGTGCGGAGTCAAGGTCAGGGTTTTTGAGTCCAAAGCCGAAGATGTTTATCTGATACTGGTTCTGGTCAAACCGATAGGGTGTTCCTGACCCGTCATCCCAGAGAATTTTGCCATCGGCACCAGGGGTCATAGGCTGACCATCGGTGCCGGCGATGTAAGACTGCTTCGCGTGGTCCTGACAAGCACTTGCCATCGCGGAATGCCACTGCAGTGGGTTCGCACCCTGATTTTGGCGCTCTTGATTTATCAGGTTGAGCAACTCCTGACACATCCCCTGAAAGTCAAACTTAAGATAGTAGTCGCACTGCACAGGACCCGCTTGATGCCCAGTTGAATCAACAGCCCGCGCCTTCACATGGAACTCGTATCCTTGACTCCAATCCACCGTGGTGGATACACTGCCAGTGCCGCTCTTTGACTCTTCCGCCGACCAGTTCTGCCCATCGTCACTGGTCTGCCAGTAAAGCGTCAGTGTGCCGCTTTTGTCGTCATCTGAGGCGCTTATAGTGATAGTCATCCGCTGACTGTAATCGCCTGAACTCGGTCTGATGCTTACGGTTGGCGGGTTATCGCGGAAATAGAAGGTAACTGAATGCGGATTCTGCTCGCTCGCATCGGTGGCTACCACATCGCCTGTAGTGGGGTCCTTTTGCTCCGCATACCAATCCACATCAATGTTGTCACCATCGTTGCCCGTGACCTGAAAAGAAACAGGCGCATCCCCGCTTGTCCAACTACCCCCCGCTATCCGATAGTATACCGTCACATTCTGCCTGTTCGCACTTATCGTCACATCAACCTGCGTTCCCGGAAAGTATGTCCCGCCTTTCGGCTTTATGGATGTCTTCAGTTTATCCTTCTTTTTCTTCTTCGCACAGCCTGCACCCGCCAGAACCAACACCACCAAAACAGGCAAAATCACCCTACGCATACGCATCCTCCTAACCACCTCCTGAATTATTATAACTTCATTTAAGGAACGATACAACCCCTACATAATTATGACGCAAAATATTCTGCTCTCTTTCACTTCTGCGGCTTCGCAACAATGCTGTGTCAGGATTGCAGGGAGTCGGAAAGATATTTGTCCTTTACGGCTTCTGGGATGTTGTTTAAGAAGTCCTTAGCGAAACGCAGAGTTTCCTCAATCTCGTCTGGTGGCAGTTGTGCAGGTTTGTGAAGGAGGATATAGCGGTTATGCAGTTGGAGTGTGGGTAGTGGGGTGGGTGACAATTCCTTCTGGCGCAGCAGGAAGCCCCGAATGTTCTCTGACAGAAGTTGGGTCAAAAGTTGGCGGCTTTCTTCGCCCGACCCCTCAAGGCAGAATTTTTCATCAAAGACGACATCCCCTGTTTTGAGTCTCGTCAGCCCCGCCTCCTCGGATTCGTGCCGCTTGGCGTCTGCGTCCCTTATCAAAAGAAATGGCAGGTTTCCCTTACCGAAATCAAACAGAACGCAGGTGAAACGGAGCATTTCCACTGCCGCGGTGGCGGAAAGCGAGTCAACAGGGCGCGCCCAGGTCATCCGATAGTCAAATATGTAGGTGGTGTGGTTGTTGTCTTTTATGCGAATAATGTTGCGCACCGCGTTGAAGTAGTCGCTTTTGAAGAGGAGGAAGTGGCGGCGCAGGTTGCCAAACAAGCCGCTGCGGTCGTGCTTTGAGAACGCCGATTCAAGGCGCAGGGCAAGGCGCCGCATCTGCCGCGTCCGACGCCCCATTAAATACATCATTACAGCAAGAAAAACACATCCCCCGCCGACCACACCTATCAAAAAAGCCAGCGTCGCCATCTCCCGCACGCTTCCCTCCTTCCCAAACCGCTTATAGTTATGGCAATTTCGCCGCCACCAGTCAACCCACTTCTTTCGCTCCTCCCCAAGACGCTCCCCTGTTATCTTCTCCAACGCCTTCATCATCGCCACACGCACCGCCCACCATTCCTCTTTCCCTAACTTCCCGACAAGTGACGGCACCGCCTCCTTTGCACCTATTTCTCCCAATGCTTCCGCCGCCGCCCTCCGAACATCCCACCTCCCATCTCCAAGCGCTCCTATCAACAACCGCACCGCCTCTCAAACCGCTCAAAACGGCTCTGCGCCTGCTGTCCAAAAGCAGCGCCACACAGCACAAAAACCAGCGACAGAAAGCCACACTGCTTTGCCATCTC
>CAZPBO010000011.1:22414-37127 GCA_964584815.1 uncultured Planctomycetota bacterium | reverse complement strand
CGCTCCCCTTATTAAGGTTCTGCCGCGTCTGCACAGATAAATTTGGCGACACATCGTTTACAAAATTATGGGAATAAATCTCGGCTGGTTTGGTATAATTGTTCCGAGGATGGAGGAGGTTTGCTTATGCGCTGGCTGGTTGTTGTTGTGTTTATGGGGTTTGGAGTTTGTGTGGCGTTGGGCGATGATATGGATGATTTGTTCGGCAGTGACAGCGGCATTGACCCGAAGAGGGTGGACGCGGCGGTGAAGCGAGCCGCTCAATGGCTGCTGTCCAAGCAGAACGCGGACGGGTCTTGGACGGTTTCAGGCGGTGGGCAGTTGCTGCAGATAGAGTCGCGCTATCCTGGAGGGGTGACAGCGCTTATGCTATATGCGCTTCTTAAAGCGGGCATAAGTCCCAAAGACCCGCACATAGTGAAGGGATTTGAGTTCTGCCGCAGCGCACCGGATTTGAAATTGAGCGGTGATGTGCCGCGTCCTGGGGCGGCGCCGCAGGCAGGGCAAGCGTTCACGAGCGCCAGAACCTATTCGGTCTCGTGTATGATACTGGCGTTGGCGGCGAAGTATCAGCCGCGGGTTAAGTCCAAAAAAGCGCGTCACCTCATCAAAAAACTGATGACGAGTGCGGAGAAGCAACTCCGCCGCGGCTTCCAAAAAGCAGACCCACGCGATAAGCAGTTCCTTTCAGAATTGGTAGAGTGGCTTATCAAGACCCAGCAGGCAAACATCTGGCGTTATCCTGGTCCTGCTCAGGATGGCAACTGGGAAGACGCCTCCAACACTCAATACGCGATGTTGGCGCTTTATACTGCTTGGCGGCTCGGCTACAAAATCCCGCAAACCGTGTGGGAGAAGGTTATTCAGTGGTTTCTCAAGAATCAGGAGCAGGACGGTCCGAAGGTGAAATGGTTTCCTGTGCCGGGGGCGGACATTCCGATTAAGGAGTTGAAGAAATTGGAGAAGAAGTCGCTGTCGGATTTGCGGAAGATGTTGCGCAAGGTGGGCACAGGTGACTTAACTCCTGAGAAGGTAAAGAAGATGCGGACATCGGTGGTGATAGACGACCCGTATAAGAAGTTCAAGCCGGAGAACAAGGAGATGCGTGCGCGCGGGTGGAGTTATGTTCGCCGCGGTGGGGCGCCCAAGTTTCCATCTTTTGAGCACACCTGTGGTTCTATGACGACAAGCGGTATAGCGGCGCTTATGATATGCAAAGCCGCTCTTGAGGGAACACCTATTTGGCGCAAATACAGGAAGAAGGTAGAGCAGGCGATACGGGACGGTGTTGCGTGGCTGGCTCACAACTTCACCGTTTCCAGCAATCCTGGCAAAGGTGGTTATCACTTCTACTATCTTTACGGGATGGAGCGTGCTGGAGTTCTGACGCTGACCCGTCTTTTTGGGAAGCACAACTGGTATAAGGAGGGGGCGGAGTTCCTGCTGGCGCGTCAGCAGCCAGACGGCTCTTGGCAGGAGAGTGGGGACAGTCCGCTTGTAGCCACCGCCTTTGCGATACTATTCTTGAAGAAAGCGACCGCGCCTGTTGTGCGCATTCCTCAAGATGTCGCAACAGGAGCGGGCATGTTCGGGAACAAAAAGAAATAAGAGGGTTTGGAGGAGAGCATATGCGCTGTCTGGTTGTGGTAGTTACGGTTGTGGCAGGAATTGCCTTGTCGGCGCGTTCCGCAATGGCGGTTGACCGTGATGAGGTGATGCGTCTTCTGGGTAAGGAGATGGGCGAGAAGGTGCTTGCTGCAGTTAAGAAGGGATGTGAGTATCTGAAAAGTCAGCAGCAAGCCGACGGTCACTGGGACGGCAAACACCTCTCAACGCTGTATCCTGACGGGGTGACGGCGCTTGCGCTTTATGCGCTGCTTAAAGGCGGCACGCCCAAGGAAGACGAGTCCATTAAGAAAGGGTTTGCGTGGTTGCGTCAACGCATTGCCAAAAGCGGCTTCAAGACGGTCTACTCAACATCGTGTATAATTCTTGCGTTGAGCGCGTTGATGGAGCCGCCGCCTGTTAAGAAAGAGCGTGAGAAGTTGCTGAAGAACCCGACGATGCGCACAAGGGCTTTTGAGCCGGAGGATAAGCGGAAGAAAGCGGCGGCGAGAAAAGCGCCGAGATGGGCAAAAGACCTGCTGCGTCGTGCGGTAGCCTGGCTCCTGAAGCAGCAGCAGAAATACATCTGGCGCTATCCGGGACCGATGCCTGGGGGTGCTGGTGGTGCAGGACCGAGTCAGGACTGCTCAAACACACAGTATGCCGCTCTTGCGCTTCACGAGGCGATGCGCTGTGGTGTTCCTGTTCCCGCTGATGTTTTCAAGCGCGTCGCCGAGTACTTCGTCACCCACCAAGAACCATCAGGTCCTGAAGTCAAGGGTTTCCCTGTTCCGGGCGCTGACCTCTCCTTAAAAGGACTTAAGAAACTGGAGAAGGAGATTTTGAAGGCGATGAAGGAGGAGTGGAAGGCGCAAATGAAGGAATGGAAAAAAGCAAAAGAAGGGGAGAAACCGAGTCTGCGACTGCCCAAGACAAGCGCTGTTGAGGTCGGCAATCCTTACAAGCGTCTTAAGGGTGAGGTGAAGAAGATGCACGCTCGTGGTTGGTCATACATAGAGCAGATAAAGGGAATGAGGCTGCCTGATGATTGGCTGAAGACGACGGGTTCTATGACCACAAGCGGCGTCATCTGTCTCACCATCGCCAAGTCGGTCATTGAGGGCAAAGTCCCCAGACCTTTCCTGAAGAAGATAAACCAAGGAATACGGGACGGGATGGCGTGGCTTGCCCATCACTGGACCACAACCAGCAATCCCAACAGCGATTGCTGGCATCTCTACTATCTCTACGGAATCGAGCGCTGTGGAGTTCTGACTTTGACGGAGAAGTTGGGCGAGCATAGATGGTATAAGGAGGGCGCGGACTATCTGCTGGGCGCGCAGCAGTCTGACGGCTCCTGGAGGGAAGAGACATCCAGAGGGCAGTTCCGCATCGGCAACGCATCAGGGCAGATAGGTCTGGGTTCTGTGGAGAACACCTGTTTTGCAATACTGTTTTTGGGGCGTGCCACAACTCCCATTATTGGAGAAAAGACGGTCAAGACAGGTCTTGGTATGTTCGGGCAGAAATAGAGAGCACCCAACCTGGCGCAGGGCGTGGCGGGAACCCGCCACGCCTTTGCTTTTTAACAGCAGAATGCTGCCTATTATTTGCGCACACATCCTTGTGTCAAGGCGCTTTTACCTTCCTTTCTCCCCGCCGTTTTGGTAGCATTTATTTCGTACTGGGGGAGTTGGCATTGGTGAAGGCGCTTGTTCTACGCGCTGCTGGCACGAACTGCGACAAAGAGACGGCGTTCGCCTTTGAGGCGGCGGGCGCTGCGGCGTCCCTCTGCCACATAAACGCCCTTAAGGAAGACCCAAAAAAACTGCTCGGATATCAGATTGTATGCATTCCTGGCGGCTTCACATATGGCGACGATATCGCCGCCGGCACAGTTTTGGCGCTCCAGATTCGCCTCTTCCTGCAGGATGTGTTGCTTGAGTTTCTTGACAGTGGCGGTATCATCCTCGGCATATGCAACGGCTTTCAGGTCCTCACCAAATGCGGACTACTGCCACGCCTTGACGGCTCAACACAGCAGTGCGTGACGCTGGCAGCCAACGACTCCGCCCGCTTTGAAGACCGCTGGGTTCACCTCGTCTGCACCACCACACGCTCGGTGCTGCTACAGAAAGGAGAACGCCTATTTCTACCTGTTGCCCACGCGGAAGGCAAATTGGTGACCGACAACGGAACACTTGAACGCCTTTTTGATGAGCAACTCGTGGCGCTGCGCTATACAGACCCCAGAGGGCGGGCAACGCAGCGTTATCCCGACAACCCGAACGGCTCCTGCGGCGCAGTGGCTGCACTATGCGACACCACCGGCAGAGTTCTTGGAATGATGCCCCACCCGGAGCGCCATATATTCACACATCACCATCCGTTCTGGCAACGGGTTGGTCGCCGCGACGGGGAGGGGGATGGAATGCGCATATTCCGTAGAGCGGTGGCATTTTTTAAGGGGTAAATTGTGCTTCTGACAGCGGAAGATGTGCGGGAGATAGACAGGTGTTGTGCGGAGGAGTTCGGGATACCGACATTATTGTTGATGGAGTCGGCGGGGAGGGCGGTGGCGACGGTGGCGGCGGATATGGCGACAAGCGATTTGGCGGTAGCGGTGGTGTGCGGCACTGGCAACAATGGTGGGGACGGCTTCGTTGCGGCGCGATACCTTCTCAACCGCGGTCTCCCCGTCCAACTCTTCCTTGTGGGACGCCTTGAGAAGATGAGCCCGAACTCCGCGGCAGCCGTCAACCTCACCATTCTGCGCAAAATGAATGTCATAACCCACCACATATTGGATGCGTCAGAAGCGCCCAACCTGACAACGCAACTGCAGCGCGCTGTTCTCATAATTGACGCCCTCCTCGGTATCGGTCTCTCCACCCCTATGCGTCCGCTACAGCACGCTGTTGTTGACGCAATAAACGCCGCCAACCGCCCCGTCATCGCCGTTGACATACCAAGCGGTCTGCACGCCGACGACGGAGTCCCGCTCCCTATCGCCGTGAAAGCGCATACCACCGTCACATTCGTGGCACCCAAAAAAGGACTCCTAACGGAAGAAGGACGCTCATTTGCGGGTAGAATAGTGGTGGCAGATATTGGCGTTCCGCGCTCACTGCTGAAGCGGTTTGGTGAGGTGCCGCGCTATGACCTCTTATAAAAGCGGTCTCCTGCTGGGGCTTGTTCTCCTTGCGGTCGGAACTTCTTTTGGGCAAGACAGCAAACCCGACGCCGCAAGCCTCATTCAGCAGTTCAAAAACGCCACCGACGCCCCCACCAAGTTCAACATCCTCATTCAAATGGGGCAGACCCACGATGACAGGGTGACCCGCTTTCTGCAGCGACAGTTTCCCCACGAAAAAATCCCCGCAATCCGCCGCCAGATTCTCTGGACACTTGCCCAAATAAGCACAAAAGCATCGGCAACGGCTCTGGCTGACCTAAGTTACGCCTTTGAAGAGGCAGAGGTCTCAACCGCCGCCAAGCCCATTATCCAGTTCCTCAACCAGAAAAACCTGTTGTGGGTCTTCGCGGAACATCTTGCGCAGAAACGCTCCTTGAAATTTGCCACCGCACAAAGCGCTTTGGCGGAACTTCTGCCCACAGAGGGCAAAGATGCCACTCGGTCGGTAAAGGTGCTTAAAAGACTTCTGAAATCGCGCAGTTATGAGGTGCGCTTTGCCGCTCTTGTCACTCTGGGCGATATGGACTCCCCTGAAGCGGTGAAACTGATAGGCGCCTGTGTAGAGGATAAGGTTGAGCGTGTGGCGCGTCTTGCTGTTATGATTCTTGCTGATAGACCGCTACCAGATGTTATGGTCTATCTTTTGAAGGCGCTATCAAGTCGGCATACAGGGGTTGTGCTTGCGGCGATAGAGGCGACAAAGTGGGGTTCAAGCGGGGAGTTGCTGAGGCGTTTGTGCGCTCTTGTGGCGCACAAGGATGGCGAAGTGCGTCAGGCGGCAAGAGAGGCGCTGCTTTGTCAGCAAATTCCTGCGGTTGTGGGGATGCTGATAGAGCGGTTGCGCACCGCACCGCAAAGAAAACGCCCCCACTTTGTTGAGGCGCTCAAGTTCCTCACAAAGCAGGACTTCGGAGAGGACTGGCAGAAGTGGCAAGACTGGTGGGCAAAGGCGAAGGAGACTTTTCATATGCCGCCACCGCCGCAGCGCTCCCGCGCAACATTTTTCGGAACCGCCGTCACCAGTAACCGCGTTATCTTTGTTATTGATGTGTCTGGCTCTATGGCGAAACGCTACAAACTGAAAAAGCCGCTGCCGATGAAGACGACGACAGACCCACAGGCGGCACAAAAAGCGCTTGAGGTCATAAAGATTGAGATGGCGAAAAAAGAGTTGATAAGAGCGGTCTCGGGACTGCCGTTTGACGCCAAATTCAACATCGTCTTCTACAACCAGAACTACCACGCGTGGTGCAAGGCGCTCCAGCGCGCCACATACCGTAACAAACAAGCCGCCATAGACTTCGTCAAAAACTTCAAACCCACCGGCAGAACCAACATCTACGACACCCTGATGTTTGCGCTCTCAAATAAGGGGGTTGACACGATATATCTGCTGTCGGATGGGCTGCCCAACACCGGCACTGTAACCGACCCCGACGCAATTGTGGAGAAAATATCCGCGCACAACCGTCAACGGGTGGCTATCCACACATTCGGTTTTGGTCTGGGCAGGCGTGGACGCAAGTTTATGAAGGAGTTGGCGGCACGCAACCGCGGGCGCTTCTATGATATGTAGCGTCAGCGCATAAGAAGGGTCGCGACCCCCGCGGCGACCGCTGTCACCACCACCACAGCACCGACTCCAGCGGTTATCACAAGTGCGCAGCCAACAAGCACCGCCGCAGCGGTGGCACCACCCAAATCGCAACCAAATAGCATCCCCCCCGAACCTTCGCCCAAAATCTTACTTGCCCTACTATACAGCGCACCCACGCAGAACCCGCCACAGAAGTTCAGCACAAACAGCACCGTTCCACTTAAAGGTCCCAGAAGGAACGCAAAAAACGCCGCAACCCCCAAACCCAGCGGCGAAAACCGCCACAAAACACCTGTATTGCCTGCGCAACGCGCCCCCGCCCACAACCCAAGCATAAAAAGCGCCGTCAAAAGCCCCAGCGCCAAATATGTCGCACCCACCGTCGCCTGAAAAAGGTGCAAAACCACAAGACTTGTGGCAAGACCGCCAAATCCCGCCACCCCCACAGCGCCATACACTCTTGCCCTGCGTAAAAAGAAAAGCCCACATAAAGCCAGAAGTCCCACAACGATATGCCACAAACGCAGTTTCATCATCGCCTCCACCATTGCCTTATCGGCTGGCGAGATAAGGCGTCCCAGAAAGAGCAACTCGTTTCGCACAAGTGCGGGGTCGGCGTCGGTGTTGAGCGGCGCTTTCTCAACAAACGGCTGCAGATAACGCTCAAGCCGCGTCTGGTCCCTCTCATAAAAAAGTGTTGAGAAATATTCGGGAACAAAGTTCGGGGAAGACACACCACGCTCTTTGTAGCGCGATTCAAAGACAGCGGCACTTATCTCAATCGGGGAATCGGAGGCGAAAAGCCAGCCACCTATCGTTGCCCTCACATAGCCAAAGACGGTTTTCAGCGTCTTGAGCAGAACCGCCACGCGGCGCAATTCCACCTCCTGCATTGACGGCACCGTGTGAACGACAAACGCCAGAACCCCTCCTTTGCAGAGATGTTCCTTCACTATACGGGCAAACTGTAGAGTAAAGAGGCGATTTGAGGCAAGGGTTGATGGCAGTCCCCCTGTAACAGCGATGATGTCCCAGGTTTTGCGTGATTGCTGTATAAAGCGGCGGGGGTCGCAGTTGTGGATTTGAAGACGCCTGTCGCCTAAGGCGCTCTGAAGCGGCTTTGAGTTGAGCCTGTCAAGCACATTACCCAGAGCGGGGTCAAGCCAGACGCAATCAAAGTGCTTAAGAGGATGGCGGAGGATTTCGGGCAGCATATCGGGGGATTCGCCCACAAGCAGCAGCGTTTGCGGGGCGGGATGGGCGCAGAGAAGCGCGTGCGCAGGCTTCGCCGCCTCATACGCCTCTCCCTCAGGTGTCACGCTGAACAGATAAACCCCGTTTCTGAAAATGTCTTTTTGGGCACCGCCCATTGTCACAATGGCGGTTTCGCCATAAGGAGAATTCACAAGATGAAGGAGTCTGAACTGTGGGTTGAAGGAGCGCCAGCGGCTGCGTTGAGAGGCGTCCTCAAAAGGAAAGGATAAAAAGAGAAGTGCCGCAACGAGTGCGGGGCAGACAAGACGGAGAGGGAGTTTGTTGGGCAGCAGCGCAACAGCAGCAGCCAAAACAACACAACCTATCGCGGCAAGAAGGAAATGGTTAATTCCCAGGGCAAGAAGCGCCGCTGAGAGAGCGCCGGCTGCCACATCGCCCAGTGCGTCCAAGCCATAGCAGCGTGCAGCAGGTATATCAGCCATCTCTCTGCTCACCGCCAGACCGACCGAAAAAAGAAAACCGCATAGGAAGACGACAGGGAAGCAGACAAGAGCGCAGAAGATGAGAGTGGAGACAAGGGATGTGGCTTGTCCTGCCTGAAGTTGAAGGAGGGTGCGGGAGATGCGCAGCGCGTGGGCGGTGACGGGCAGCAGAGCCACAAGCGCCGCCGCCGATAGAAAAACCGCCACCATCCCGCGCCGCAACAACGCCCCAACAACAGAACCAACCGCACCCCACAAAAGCCAAACCGCAAGCACAAAGCCAAACGCTAACTCCGAACCGTTTAAGTTCAGAAACGACTCCCGAAAAAGGATGACCTGTGTCGTCTGCGACGCAAAGCCAATCCCAAAGAAGAGAAGCGCAACCCTACTTCCAGACACCCGGTATTTTCCTACCGCATTTGGGGCACTTGCCGTCCTTGATGTTGTTTTCAAGGATTCGCAGTCCCACCCGTTTTATGAGAGGCGTTTTGCATTTCGGACAATAAGTGTCGTTTGCGGGATGTGGAGCCAGATTGACGATGTAGACGAACTTCAAGCCGACATCTTGGGCGATTTTGACGGCGGTCTCAAGGGTTTTGCGGGGAGTTTGGGGAAGGTTGCGCAGTTTGTAGGCGGGCACAAATCGGGAGAACATCATCGGCGTCTCATCACCCAGGTTGTCGCGCACCCAGACACACATTTTGCGGATTTCGTCCTCTTTGTCGTTGTAGGTGGGCACAATGAGGTTGACCACTTCAAGATGCTTTTTGGCTTTTTTAATCTGTTTGAGGGTCTCAAGGACGGGTTTGAGGGACGCTCCTGTAACGCGGCGGTAGAAGTCTTCTGTGAACCCTTTAAGGGTGACGATGAAGGCGTCGGTGACGCTGATAAGGCGTTTGAGGGGTTTGGGGTTGATGTAGGCGGCGGAGGCAAGGACGCAGCGGTAGCCCTTTTTGTGCGCTGCGCGTGACACCGCCTCTATCCACTCCATAAAGACCACAGGCTCGGTGTAACTGAACGCAACAATCTTTATGTCCTCTTTCTTCATAGCCTTGACAGCGCCGTTTACGGTCAACTCCACAGTGCGCTGTTTCGCAGGACTGCGCTGGCTCTCCTGCCAGTTCTGGCAGTAGAGGCAGTGGAGATTGCAGCCGCCTATGGCGAGAGTCAGCGTCTTCGCACCGGGTAGATAGTGATAAAGCGGCATCTTCTCAATCGGGTCAACCGAGATGATGGATGGGTTGTCCCAGGCGTGGGTCATCAGTTGTCCGTTGATGTTCTGCTTGGTGAGGCACTGCGATATCTCGCCGGGTCTTAAGATGCAGCGGAAAGGGCAAACAAGACATTGCACGCGTTTTCGGGAGAGTTTCTTTGCGAAGCGAACAGGGCGGTGCCGGTATATCGCCGCCTCCGCCACATCAGGTCCCAACACCTCAAACAGGAGCGATAACCCAGCAGTCGCCAACCCCATCTCCCCCGCCCGCTTCAGAAACTCCCTCCTCGTCATCGCCTCCATTCTCCGCCTCCCCGTCACTTCCTCACAGAAGCACCTGATACCACATCAGGCATCTTTTTGACTATATCCTCTGCCGAGTCAAGTGCTTTCTTTGCAGCCTTTGTGAAGGGATATTTTGCCGCCACATCGCAGAACGCATCAAACGCCTCCCTCAAATTCCCTTCCCGCTCAAGTCTCTCCTTCACCTTCCTGAAGGCTTCCTCTGCTTCCTTTTCCACCTGCTCTGTTATCCCCAGTTTGTCCCGCAGAACAGGAATCACAACAGAAGGGTTAAGGAAGAAACGCACCAATCGGTTGACGCGCGGGTCATAGCGTGCCTCAAGAGTCCTTGCTAATTCCTGGGAAAGTTTCTCCAACTCTTTCGCCTTCTTTTTCAGACCCTCGTGCGTTCCCTCCTCCACCAACTGCTTTGCCAGTTTCTCTTTCTCCAACTCAAAGTCAACATCCTTCATCCTCACAACCTTCCAGAGGAGTTTCTTCACCCTCTGACGCTCTTTTTCCTTCTCTTCGTCGGTGAGTTTATCAAGGCGGTCTTCGGCATTGACCACTTTTTCGGCAGCCCAGTTAATGGCGGCGGCGCGTCTGAACGGTGGCAGACCCCGTAGCCAACGGAACGCCTTTATTATCTTATCGTGACTGGGGGACTGACCCGCGCGCACCGGGTTGCGCATATCCTTCGGCGGAACCGTGCACGGATCAAATGTCCTTATCACCTCTTTTTGCGCGTCTGTGAAAACGGCTTCTAACTCCTTTGCGAGTTTGCGCACAACGCTGCGCATCATATATCCGCATCTCTGGTGCGCCTGGTCCACCCTCTCAACCTCTCTCATCAAATCCTTGGGCAGATTACCCTTGACAATCTCCTCATACCAGCGTTGCCAGGTGCGCTCCACCTGTTCCTGAAGCCTCAAAACGCCAAAATACTGTTTCACCGTCTCACCCTCAAGGCGCAGATTCAAATCATAGACCTTGCGCATTTGCTGCTTCGTCATATGGAGTCCGTTTATCAGGTTGACAAGCGAGAGTTTTTGATGAAGACGGCTCAACTCCGCTTCCTTTCTCTGCATCCTCGCCGAAGCGCCGTTATCCTGCCCCAACACAACGCCAACCACAAAAACAGCCACAAAACTCCACCTCACGCTTTCATCCTCCAAACAAGGAGTTCTGAAAAGAATAACGCATCAGGGAAGGGCTTTGTTGCGTTCTGTTCTGTGTTAAGCAGAAGAAAGCAGCATTAATAGCGAGCACCCATCCTTTGTCCACGCCAAACCAAAGAACGCAGACGGCGTTATCCCTTCCATTCCTGGCTCTATTTCTTCTTTGGAGAGGCGCCCGATACCACATCAGGTATCTTTTTGGCTATATCCTCTGCCAGATCAAGCGCTTTTCCTGCAGCCTTTGTATAAGGGTAGCGTTTTGCCACCTCAAGTGCCGCCTCAAACGCCTCCTTCAACTTCCCGCAATCCACAAGTTGCTTCACCTTCTTGAAAGCCTCTTCCGATTCCGCCCTTACCTTTTCGGTTATGCCCATCTTATCGCGCAGAACGGGAATCACGACAGGCGGGTCAAGGAAGAAACGAACAACGCGATTGTATTTGGGACTGTAGCGGTAGCGTTTTTCAAGGGTTCCGTCAATCTCACGCCCCAGTCTCTCAAGTTGCTTTTTCTTCTCTTTGACCGCTTTATGAGGCGAACCATACATCAACTCATTCACCAGTTCCTGCTTCTTCAATTCAAAATCAACATTGTCCATGGAGACAATCTTATGAAGGAGTTTCTGGAATCGCTCCCGTTCTTGCCGTTCCTCTTCTGGCGTAAGATTTGTGTGCTCCTTAACGGCTCGTATATGTCTATTAGTGGCTTGTTCAATGACCTGACGCTGACGCCATTGTGGTAGGTTACGCAACCTCTTCAAAGCGCGGAAAATCTTCTCTTGGTTCGGAGCCTGTCCCGCCCTTACCGGCTTGCGCAAATCGTTCGGCGGAACTGTGCATGGGTCAAATGTGTTGATTATCTCCTTCTGCGCATCGGTAAAGACTTTCTCCACCTTCGGCGCCAGTTTTTCTAACCGCTCATATCCTTCGTTCCTGCACTTGCGCAGCATCTTGTCCGTCCTTCCCGCCTCCTTCACCCAGTCATCAGACTGCTTCCCCGCTACCAACTCCTTATACAACTTGCGCCTCACAGACTCCACATAGGACAAAACCTTTAAGTCCGCAAAATAGTGTTCAACTCTTTCCGCCTCAAGTTGCAGGTTCAAATCATAAACCTTCTTCATCTGCTCCTTACTCATATGGAGTCCGTTTATCAGATTGAGAAGCGAAACCTTCTTAAAGAGCCTCAATTGCTGGGAGTTTTTTGTCTCAAGTCGCTCCGAAACGCTGTCCTGCCCGAAAAGCAGAAGCCCAGAAACCACAAACAGCATAACACACAAAGCCCGCATAACATCTCCCTCCAAATGGAGTCCTGAAAAGAATAACACATCAGGAAGGGTTTTGTTGCGTTCTGTTGTGTGTTAAGCAGAAGAAAGGAGCCTTATATGCTGGTGGAGGTATTTGCGGGCATAGTGAAGTCGGCTCATAACGGTGCCGACAGAGCAGCCCAAACGCTGTGCAATCTCTTTGTAGGAGAGTCCTTCAATCCAGCGAAGAAGGAGAACGCGGCGGTGCACAGGCGACAGACTACGCAAAGCCTGCGCGATAAGGTCACGCACCTCGCTTTCCTGGTGCTTGCAGTCACATCCACCAAGCGAGCAGACGGCAATATCGCACGCCGCCGCCCGACGCTTCCTCTTCCTCAACCAGTCAATGCACGCGTTCACCGTTATCCTATAAATCCACGCTGATTCGTTCCTTATGCCGTTGCGCTCAAGCGATGCAAAAACCTTCAGAAAAACATCCTGAGTAAGGTCAAGCGCATCGTCCCTGTTGCTTGTGAAACGGAGCGCAAAAGCATAAACCTTGCTTTGATAATTCCGAAAAAGCCTCTCAAACCGTGTTTTGACATCCTCATCTGCCACTTTTGTGTCCTCCGCAACGGACACAATTAAAGAGTGCAAAAGGTGTGCCGACAGAAAAACGCGGTCTGGCGTAGCGGTCTTGGCAACAAGGGTTGGCACAGGCGCCAATAAAAGTTGTCACTCCCGAAAGCGGTTTATGATGTCATCAAACAGCGCTCGTAGTGACGCATCCTTATTAAGAAGTTGCTTTGCGCGTGGAATGGTCTGATGAACCGCCGCGTGGCTGACCGAAAAGAGCGCCCCGATTTGGGTCAGCGTGAGGTCGGGAAGCAGTTGCTTCAAGGCGAGGATAGAAAGATGGCGTGCGCGGCAGACATCCCTTTTGCGGGAGCCAGAAAGCACATCCTCCATCGCTACACCTATCTTGCGTGCAAAGGCTTCCGCAAGGGTGGTCGCAAGAAGGCGTGGCTCACTCTCCCCTTTGTAGGAGACCGCTTTAAGAAGCGTCTGGCGGTCAAGAGGCGCCTCACCGCAGGTCTTGTGCATCATAGCGGTCGCCAAAATCTGCTTGGTCGCCTCAACAAGATTTTCAACACAGCGGAATCGTGTGGCAAGGACTTCCGGTATGTCTGGTGGGATGAGGGGAGCGATTTCGGGATGACGGGCGAGCAGTTTGCGCACTATCTCCGCGCGGAGGTCCTTTTCGGGATACTCAACACGAAGGAGTGGACCGCGCTGCAGACGGCTGCGCAGACGACGGGGAAGCGCCAACTGCGCCGGTGGAACCTGCCCAACAAGAAGCACCCGAGACTCCCGCAAATCCAGATGCTCCAATGTGTGAAGCATCTCCTGATGTATCCTGCCATATTTGGGAAGGGTCTCTATCTCGTCCAGAACAAACAGGTCACATTCGCGCATCGTTTTGCGGAAAAGCGGCTGCTCGTGTCGCTGAATCGCCACAAAGAGGGCGTTCTGAAAAGCCGCAGGGGTTGTGTATGTCACCTTCGCGGAAAAGTTTTTGCGAAAATGAAGCGCAACCCCCACCGCAAGATGGCTTTTGCCCGTTGCGTGCGGTCCGACAAGACAGAGGGTGTGAGGATGCTGTGAAAGGAAGTCCTGAAGGCGCTGAAAAGCGACACGGTTTGCGTCCCCAACCGCAAAATGGTCCAACGCAAAACTGTTGTCAAGAGGAAGGGTAAAGTCGTTCGCCCACTCAATCGCCGTCTCGCGTTTGAGCGCTTCCTCCTTCCGACGCTGGCTTCGGAAAAGTTCCCTGTCCACAACAAAACGCACATCAGGCTTCCATCCAAGCAACGACTTGAGAACCGCCGCCACTTCTTCCGCAAATTGACTCCTTGCCATATCCACATGAAGACCTGATGGAAGACCGATAACGACTCTGTCACCTTCAACGGCAACAAGTCGCGCCTTGCCCAGCCACAGGTTGAAACGCTTGGAACCCAACCGCCGGTTAAGACGCTCCCGCAAATCTGCCCATACAATATGACAAGAACTTCCCAAGAAGTGCCCCCTGTCAGAGCCACCATTAAAAACCACAACAAGAATAACACCATCCCGCTGAAGGACAAATAGGAAAGGTTGATAACACTGTTTGGCACACATAAGATGCGGCGGCAACTGACCTTAGGCGCAGAAACAATTTTCTGGCACGGTGGTAAAATGCGCCGCAAAGGAGGGTTTGAGGGGGAAACGAAACGGCGCGGTCTGTCAGACCCCAAGACCGCGCCGTTAACAAGGTCTTTCCCGAACAGGGCTACTTCAAAGAGCCGCGCAAAACTTTGCTCGGACGGAAGGTGACTGTCTTTGTGGCTTTAATCCTAATCTCCTGCCCTGTGCGGGGGTTGCGTCCCTTGCGCGCCTTGCGATGGTGAACCGTGAAGGTGCCGAAACCCAAAAGTTGCACCTTCTTGTCCTTCTTCAGCCCCTTCACCACTCCGTCAAAGACAGTGTTCACCGCCTTCAAAGCGGTGTCCCGTGAGCAACCCAACGCATCCTTCACATAAGCAACCAACTCACGCCTTGTCACGACTCCACCTCCTCCAAAGAACCCTCGGCGCATCCCGCGCCACAACTTATTCCAGTTCTTTACCAATCCCGACACCTATATATTGGTGTCACTTCA